>PLCH01000112.1 GCA_003135585.1 Chitinophagaceae bacterium | reverse complement strand
CCGCAAATGTAAAAACCGGTAGTGCAGAACACTCACCGCTTCCTTTTAAAGTAAACGTATTTACAGGAAAAACGGTCTTGCTTAAATTGGAGGCAGGAAGTGGCAAATCAACCGATACAGCTTGTTATACAAGCAATCTAACGCCTGCGCTACAATTATTTTTTGATTTAATACAATTAAATAAAGGCCATGTAGCTTCTTATAAAATAGCCGCCGTTAAAATACTTTCCTGGCTTAAAAAATATCCCATACAAAATAATAAATGGGGACCATTTTTTGAAGACGTAGGAGAGTGGAGCGAAACACAAATAAACGCCATGACCTGCGCCCGGTACATGATGGAACATCCACAATATTTTCCCGAATGGAAAATACAGGTAAAAAGCATTATTAATTGGGTACATATAAATTTTTCGAATGAAAAATGGAAAAAATATGGTGTAATTGTTACCAATGAGCAGTCGGTTTATCCGGTCCCTGGAAACAGCCATAGTTCGAGGCAGGCTGCGGATGAGTTATTATATGTATCCCTAACCCATGATACTTCGCTTTATACCAATGCCGTGCACGAACTGAACTGGGCCACTTATATGGTTGATTTTGATGGAAAAAATTGTTTTCCAACAGATGAACCCTGGCTCACTGATGGCTATGGGGATTACGTCAGGCACTATCTGCGGGCTATGGCTACCTTCCCGGTGCTCGCTCCTGTGGAAGACCATATCCTGTCAACTACTTCCGTCATTCAACAGGCAGATTATAAAGGCCTCTTTAAAAAGTATTTGAGCGTTGAATTTAATAAACCGGATACTGGCAAAGTAAGGGTCTATTACCGCACGTTTGATTCTGATGGAACGGAACTTATAAAACTAAAATCCAAACCCTCGGCTGTCCTGTTGGATGATAAGTTACTAAAAGAAGTCGCTGCAGGTGAAGGATACACTTGGAGCACGCTCGAAAAAGGCGGTGTTTTATCAGTGAGACGAAAAAGTGGAAACAAAGTAATTGTGGAAGAATAGCCTTTTTCCATTTTTTGAAACACCGTGTATAGGTGGCTAGTATAAATAGTTTTCGGTCGCGGCGGAGGATTATTACTGGAATTATGAGGAGATAAATGCAAAAAAAACCTACAAGGTTATCAAGCCTTATAGGCTTTTTTTATTAGGGAGCGATTTGTTTATTCCAGTTTGGCCATTTTCAAAGTACGTCTTCCATGTGCTTTGTCTAAAAGACTGACAAAGTACATTCCCTGCGCGTAGTTACTGGTATTGAGCCATATTTTATTTTCACCTTTTGCACTCCTCCCTTCCTTGAGTAATATTACCCTACCAGCTGCATCAGTGATTTCAACAAGGTATTGGTCTTCAACGGTGGCAGTAAATACCAAGTATGAAGTACCCATTGAAGGATTAGGGTATACCTGAATTACATTGCCGTCAATGCTGGAATCACCGAAGCTGCCTGCATGGCTTAAAATAGTAGCTGCAGCTGAAACAGTAACTGATAAACTCCTGATGGGGGAAACTCCACAGGCATCGCTTGCTTTTACAGTCAAAGTACCGGAAGCAGTTCCCCAGGTCACTTTAATGGAATCCGTTCCCTGACCGGAATTGATAGCAGCCCCAGACGGTACAGTCCATGCATAGGTAAGGCCTGTTTTTCTGATGACGGAATAGACCAGGCCTGTCTGGCTTGCAGTAACAGTTTTGGGACCTGAGATAGTGGAAGGTGTATCAGGTTTACCGTTCACTGTAATGTTCTGTCCATTGTCGCCACTTATAACTACCGGCAAGCTGCCAATAATACGTACCCGGTAACCCGTACCGTTAGGCTGGGAGTTGGGCATCGTGGCATTGATAGTTACAGGCTGTGCGTTACCGATAGGATGGATGCTGTCCTTCCCAATATTTACAGGGCTTGAAAAACTGCCGGTTGCCGAACTCAACTGTGCAGTAAACACATTGCCGGCCTTATATGCTCCGTAAGCTTTTGCAGTCACGACAAAGACGCTTCCCGGGCAGGGTGAAAGGGAGGAGACTTTAACACTGTCTATTCGCAAAGGATACACATTTACACTCCTCACGCTTGTATCGGCTCTGCATCCATATTGGTCAGTTTGGATCACCTTGATTTTTTGAGGCTGACCGGGAATATTCCACAAGAGATTGGCAGCATTGGCTGTTTGGGTTATAGAAGCAGCTGGCACTATCCATGCCCAAGTACTTCCTGTAATAGCTGGTACACTATAAGGATAGCTAATGCTGACATTTGCATTGCTGTCTCCTGTAATGGTTTGAATGGCTGGCCGCACATGAATCGTAAGTGAATCGCTTCCAGTAATGCCGGTTACAACCGGGTTGGTACTGGATACCCTTACCCTGTATTTATTTCCACCGGGTAAATTGTCTGGCAGCGGACACAGGATAATAGTATTGCCGGTACCTGTATAACTACCTATTACTTTCGGGGCGGCAAAACTACCATTGGCATCACTTAACTCCGCCCTGAAAATATTCCCTGCGTTGTAAGTACCATTGGCCTGATAGGATACGCCCAGGGTATCTTTATTACAAGGAGCTTTTTTGGAAACACTATTAACAACAATAGCTGGATTGGGGACAGCGGGGGAAACGGCAAAATTGAATTTATTGTCTAAACTCCAGGCTCCTTTGCTGTCTTTTGAACGGATATATAGGACATGGGCTCCGCTTAAGCCGGCGACATTGATCGGCAGTTTATAATTTGGTAGGTTGGTCACAGAACTAATCGCTACCGGTATACCCTTGCCAAAACCCGGATCTCTATCAAAATAATATTCCACCTGTTTGAGGATAGGAACAGGACCAGGGCCTGATGAATCTGAAGGATATGGCTTCGCAAATAGCCATTTATTATCCAGGCTCCAGTGACCTTTGGCATCCTGGGCACGGATGCCAAGTAAATGTACGCCGTTGGTAAGGCTGGTAGGATTGATATTTAGTCCAATATTGGATAGCGAAATACCAGGCGTGAAACTGATGGCAGTGGCTTTGCCATAACCGGGATCAACATCCAGGTAATATTCTATCCTGTTTAGATTGGGGACAGGGCCTGGACCAGTGGAATCAGCGGGATAAGGTTTTGCAAACAGCCATTTATTATCCAGGCACCATCTGCCATTGGCATCCTGTGCGCGTATGCCGAGTAAATGTACACCGCTGCTTACACTGGCTGGATTGATATTCAACCCAATATTTGCAAGATTGTTACCGGGTGTGAAGCTGATGGCTGTGGCATGGCCATAGCCGGGATCAGCATCAAGGTAATATTCTACCCGGTTTAGATTTGGAACTGGACCAGGACCAGTGGAATCAGAAGGATAGGGTTTTGCAAACAACCACTTATTATCCAGGCTCCAACCACCATTGGCATCCCGGGCTCTGATGCCTAAAATATGTACCCCGTTGGAAAGGCTGGCAGGATTGATATTCAGAGCTATACTCGAAAGGTTGGTTCCGGGTGTAAAGCTGATTGCTGTGGCTTTGCCATAGCCGGGATCTATATCAATATAATACTCCACCCGGTTAAGGTTGGGCTGAGCGCTAAGGCAATAGGCCCATATTAAACCTGCAAAACACCCTGCCCAGCGTTTTATTAGCTGTATCATAAAATTAGTTTTATGGTAATTGAAGGGTGTTAATTATTGCTTCGCACGCTGAAAGTAATTGTATAGGGATTGGTGCTGGTAATACTAGATGCCGCCGTCAATAGATAAAATGAGGGAACAGGAGGAATGCCGCTTAGCTTATAGGGGTTGGTTCCTCCAAAGATGCCACAGTCGGTGCCTCCTAATCCCTTTCCTATGGCTGGACTGCCGGCTTTAAGAACCCAGCGCCCGTCGTTGCTGAAAGAGCCTTGAGTAGAATAGCCTACAAACACATTGGTTGTCATGACGGCATTGGTTATGTTTTGATCGCTATTGGTTGATGGAATAGCCCCATAATCAGAGGTACCAATACAATTTTGGTACACACAATTGCCATCATTACTATGGTAAGTTAAAATTATATCATTCTTTAATAAAAAGCTACCATTAAAAAAGTCAGCACCAGAAATAATGTCATTATTAAATTGGCCGGTAAGCCCGCTCACTGGCCCTGAGCCAAAACTTACAGAAGCTATATAACAATTGTTCACACTAAGATTAGAAACTATACCAAGGCCCCAAGTATAACCCAGACTTGCCAGGTTACAGCGTGTTATTTGCCAGTTATTGCATGTTTTGTTATTGAAAGAAACAGATCCGTTGCAACGGCTGACTGTTATATTGTTTACAGGATTCAGATAATAAGCAGTAATATTTATACCATCCAAGCCTAAGAAGGTGCTGCTAGAGGCAGTTGAATCAAGATACACCGTTACAGTCTGGGTACCGGTAATATTTTGAAGATTGGCGTTTTTGCCGGTGCCGGCTACAAAATAACCATAACCGATTACAACATATTTTTTATTAAAAGTAGCATTCCAATTACCCGGAAATAATAAAATGGTGTCCCCAGCGGCAGCCGAATCATTTGCATTTTGAAGGGTTGCATAATCCGTTCCTGGTAAGGGTATTCCAAAATAACCGACCCTGTGTATCTTTGCATAGCATTCAATGGATATCAATAAGGTTGCAAACACGGTAAGAAGTAAAAACTTTTTCATAAATTTTTTTTTAGTCTTTTTTGTGCCTACTCTGATTATTTCCCCTTTTCGGCATACCGGGGATGATTGGGAATCATTAATTTTTTTTGGATTGAACCGTATAAATTAGCGGTTGGCGCTACTTTTACCCCCATTTCCAGTATTGAGCTTTGAGTGTATGCTAACCAGAAAGGGTTATTACAGCTATACAAGCTGAGGTAATCAATAAATCATTTCTCATGATCTTGCAGTTTAGGTTTATACAATAAATAAATGGCTACTTTACCAGAACGTATCAAGGAACGGAGGAGAGGTATACACAAAAAACACGAAATCTTTAGGGGCTATAAAATAATCAATAAGCTTAATCTCTAAGCCATTTGCTACAAGNNCAACAATTGGGTGCGTGAAGAAAAGAGTTGAAAGGATTTAAGGTAATTTAGATAAATTATTTTGAATCTTAAAAATATATTGAATTCAAGAATACGACGAAATGCATAAATAATTGAATAGGAGGGACTAAAGCAATACCCATCCAGTGTGCCATTCTGCAATACCCCCACAAATGAGGTAGGATTTGAGGAGTGTTCGGTTCGAGCGTTTTTTTCAAAAAGTTGATGAGGTATTGCAATTTTGGGCTGGAGAGCTGCAAGTATCCTCAAGGCTCCTCAAAAGGCTTTCTGGTGTGGTTATAGCGGATGGGTGGCCGATTTTGAAGGTTAGCTTTGGGAAATTGCTTTTAACTCTTTCCTGGTAATGGGTAATGCGGGAAACGTTTTAAGCCATCATTGAATTCTTATTGGGGTCAGTGAATGATCATTGTCTGAAAACCGGGCTAATTTTCCTCCCCCCTTTTAAAAAGCGATAAGTCATCAGGCGCACCCGGTTCTATAAAACAAAGGAAGTCGTAATTTATGTAGAAGTCTCTGCAGCATGAATTTATGTCCCTGTAATAAGTACATTCTAAAAACATAGTGATTATCTTCCTTGCCTTTCGGTATTGACAAATAAAAAGTTTGCTTCTAATAAACTATTTTTGATTATGACCAATCGAATTTTTTAGTGTTCTTTTTCTGAGCTGATAATTCACCCCCATTTGAAAAGTATTATTGTATGAGCCGAAATTGAATTGCCAAAAGCCGGTGAGATTTCCTTTTGTCAAATGAATTGAGTTTGAAAAATAAAGGGGTTTTTGAAAATGCTNNATTGTGGTCAGGTATAAAAAATCCTCCGATTGCAATTTTGTAGCCGACAACCATACCACTTTTCCTTTTCCAGAGAAACTCAGTGGTGCCTCCCAAGGATCTAACCAAACCATTTGTTTCCAGGACACTTAGATTTGAGTCAACTTGCGATTTTCTGAAGCTTAAATATTTTCCGAATTCATTAACGACCGATGTTTCCAGACCAATTGCCCTCCATTCAAATGTGTTGAAATTGAGGACGAGATTGAATCCTCCATTGATACCATAAGCACCAAAATATTTGGGCGTAACTCGGTTCAAAGAGAAATTGGAATAGGGAAGATTTTCGTAAAAGCGGTACGATCCCAATGCAATTCCTGCACCATAATATCCTTGAACAATACCCCAATTGTGGCTTTTGTGTATATTTCCGTGAAAGGAAAATAGTAAATCATTAAGGCTGTTGGAGCCGCCAATCGTAGCCAAAGCGCTGGCATAAGTTGCTACTTTTAGTGAATCTGATCTTAATGGAATTGTACTGTATGCATTAGAATTGCCCTCAAGCGGGTTTACATAGGATGAGTAGGTGGTTGCACAGCCAGAAAGGAAAAGTATTAGGACGAGCAAAATAGGAGGTTGTACCATACTATTTTGAATGACAAAAACCATTATTTGCCTGCTGCAATTATTATGTTAATAATTTCTCATTATGAATTCAACTTTATCCTAATCATAAGATTTTCAAAATTGAAAGCAATTCATGCAATCAATTTTATACCTTAAAACAACCTTGCTGGTTTGTCTGGTTGGAAGAAGACACTCATTCATTTTCCGCAGAAGTGATTTTTGGTAATCAAAAATCTGCTGAAAAACTGACTTTCATAAGTAATATTACGGGCGAAGAGCAGCAATCCATGTTCGAAAGCGCTCCTTTTGCTTTTGAAACAATACGGAACAAAAATGATATGTCAGCCCTCTTACTATTTCCATTTTATTTTCTACAGCTTAGGACTCGCCACTTTAATTGGATCTTCAAATGGGTTGGCGCCATGAATTTTTAGTTTCCTGCGGTAAACTTTATCCCCGCAGGTAACATAAAGCGTATTAAAATCC
>PLCH01000641.1 GCA_003135585.1 Chitinophagaceae bacterium | reverse complement strand
TATAAGTCTCACTACCTGCCAGCCCAATTTATTAAGGACAACAGAACCTGTATGGTAAGGCGGCGAAGTATGAAAAAGCCCTTCTGCAATTGGTATGTTTCTAACTTTTTGTTACCTGTGTCAATTGGCGCCTTTTGCAAAAAAGCATCACTTTCATCCACGGTCCACAGATGATCTTTTTGTAATGGTAATTGAATGCACCCCTAAGACCAAGGAGGCAGAAACAATGGCCTTTCTTCAGGGGATTGGAGCAAAAGAAGTAANNAGGTTGCAGAAACCGGCTGGTGGCTCGGCCGTTACGATAAAGACAAAAAACCTTTTGAGAATAAAGAAATTGCCCTGGGTTAAACCGAACAATATTGAAATACTGATGAAAAAAATATCCATCATATCATTCATTGCACTAGGGGGGATGATCCTCATTGGTTGTAATGATGTCAAACGCAAGCCAGGTTTAGTTTACATGCCGGATATGGCCTACAGCCGGGCCTTTGAAACCTATTCNNATATACCCGTAGCCGGAACCGTAAAAAGAGGGGAGCTGTTTCATTTCATGCTATTAAAAGATAAAGAAGGGGACAGTACCAATTATGTTTTGTCCAAACAAATACATAACCCCCTGCCTGCATTGGACAGCGTTCAAAAAATAGAATCTGAAAGATTATACCTGGTTAATTGCGGTATATGCCACGGCCAGAAGCTGGATGGGAATGGCCCACTATATAAAGGAGGGGATGGACCATTCCCGGCCAAACCTGCCACGCTTGTGGGAGATATGAAGTATGAATCGATGCCCGAAGGGCAGATGTTTTATTCAGTTACCTATGGGATAAATAAAATGGGTAGTTATGCTTCCCAATTGGGTACCCGTCAGCGCTGGATGGTGATCCAATACATTAAATCCAGACAGGCCGCGTCAAAGGCGGGGAATGCCGGCACGGCAGATTCCGCAGCTGTAAAAAAATGAAATGGATTGTTGAATATATGAATGGATCTCAATAGAATGTCAAGTAAATAAGCCTGGCGAATTTTTGACAATTTTAAAAGACAAACGGTATACAGATGAAAGAACATTTTGAAATTCCGCGGGGGTACAGGACCTGGTCAATGGGGCTGATGGCTGCCGGAATCCTGTCGCTTATCATTGGATTTATCATGTACGGCACCGGTGATGAAATAAACCAAACCCGATTCTGGGCTACCCTGCTTCACAATGGCGTTTATTTTTTATTGGTATTGAATGCGGTCATGTTTTTTTTATGCGCAACTACCCTTTCGATGGGCGGATGGCAGGTTTCCTTCCGCAGGGTTACAGAGGCCATCTCGGCCTGTGTGCCCGTGGTGGGATTGATAACTTTTGTAATCCTGATGTCGATTGTTTTTGGCAACAAACACCTGATCTATGAATGGCTCGATAAAGAGGCAGTGAGTAAGGATGAAATATTGAAAGGGAAAGTCGGATTTTTAAACCCTGCCTTTTTTACCATTTGGACAATATTATCCATCGGCTTATGGTCGGTACTGGGTTTAAAAATGCGTAAACTTTCCAGAGAAACGGATGGCCATCCGATGAGCGTGGAAGAAGGGAAAAGGTTTATTTATAAAAACACGGTCTGGTCCGCTCTTTTCATCGTGTGGTTTGCATTAACCGTTGCATCCGTTACTCCCTGGTTATGGCTGATGAGTATCAACGCACACTGGTTTTCCACCATGTACAGCTGGTATACGTTTGGGAGTACTTTTGTACCGGGGATTGCTTTAATTAGCTTATTTGTCGTATACCTAAAAAATCACGGATATCTGGAATACAGCAATGAAGAACATCTGCACGATTTGGGCAAATTCCAGTTTGCCTTTTCTATCTTCTGGACGGNNTCCCAGTTCATGCTGATCTGGTATGCCAATATTTCCGAGGAAACCATTTATTTTAAATCAAGGTTTCAGGGAGCTTATATTGGCATTTTTTACCTGAACCTGGTCATTAATTTTCTTGCACCCCTTTTAATATTTATGAGCCGAAATTCAAAACGCAATTATGCTACCATTACATTAATGTCAGTAGCTTTGCTATTTGGACACTGGCTGGATTTTTATCAGATGGTTTTTGCCGGTCCTTTTCCGGACCATGTGCCTATGAACCTGTTTGATTTTGGTATTGCGGCGGGATTCGTGGGATTAATTATGTGGCAGACCGGAAGGGTTTTAGGCAGGTATCCGATGATAGCAAAAAACCATCCATTTCTTAAGGAAAGCATTATTCNNTTGTTACTCGGCTTCCTGATCACTTTTCAGATCGCCAAGGCAAGTGAATACGTGGGTATATTGAAAGGGGAAAAGAAAACCAATGAACACAATAATAAGGTCAATGGCTTTTTGATGATCTCTTTCCTGGTGTTTGGATTGATCGGGGTCTACTGGTGCAATGAACTGTACAGGGGCAAGATCCTTGGCGAATCAGCTTCCAAACAGGGTGAGGAGATTGACAGGATGCTCTATATCACCATAGCGATCACAGGCCTTGTTTTTTTGATTACACAAATTTTGCTTTTTTGGTTTGCCTACAGGTTCCAGCATTCAGAAAAAAGGAAGGCTTATTTTTTTCCCCATAACAATAATCTGGAAGTTATCTGGACCGTTGTTCCCGCCCTGGCTTTGACTGTGCTGGTAGGTTTTGGCCTGTTCTACTGGTTCCGCATTACCGGTGATGCGCCAAAAGACGCACTTGTAGTGGAAGTCACGGGTAAGCAATTTGGATGGATATTTCGTTATCCCGGGAAAGACAACACTTTTGGGAAAAAATACTACCAGAACATCAGTGACAAGGACAATAACCCATTGGGTTTGATATGGGATGATCCGGCAAGCCATGATGATATTGTGGTGGGTAATGAGCTCTATATCGTTAACAACAGACCGGTTAAGTTAATCATCAATTCAAGGGATGTTATTCACGATGTCGGGCTGCCGCATTTTAGAATGAAGATGGACGCAGTACCTGGTACGCCTACCACGATGTGGTTTACTCCCAAATATACATCGGAAGAAATGAAGAAAATAAGCGGGAAGCCTGATTTTGAATATGAGCTTGCCTGTGACCAGATGTGCGGCAGGGGGCATTATACCATGAGGGCAATCGTAAAGGTGGTCTCCTCGGAAGATTTTATTTTATGGAGAGCGAAACAACAACCCAATTACACGCAGGTTTTCCCTGTCAAGAATCCGGCGGCGACTCCAAAAACAGATACTGTAAAAGCAACAGCGGCTATCGTATTGCAGGGTTCCGGAGCAAAAATGATCGCGCAAAAACATTAAAATTTTTCTCATGAGCAATGAAGCTACAGTGCATGGACATAGTGAAGTGGTTACTACTCATGATGTGCATCATGATGAACACAGTGTTCACCATCACAAAGAGAACTTTATCACCAAATATGTTTTCAGCCAGGACCACAAAATGATCGCCAGACAATTCCTGATCACAGGCATGATCTGGGCAATTCTCGGGGGATTAATGTCTGTTATATTCCGTCTGCAATTGGGATATCCCAATTCTACATTTCCCTGGCTGGAAGATATATTCGGTAAGTGGGCCAAGGGAGGTAAGATCCAACCTGAGTTTTATTATGCATTGGTCACCATGCACGGGACGGTATTGGTTTTCTTTGTTCTGACAGGCGGACTCAGCGGAACTTTTGCCAATTTCNNGGGATATGGCTGCTCCTTTTCTGAATATGTTGTCTTATTGGTTTTTCTGGCTGGCAAGTGTGGTCATGCTTTCTTCCCTGTTTCTTGCGACCGGACCAGCAGCCGGAGGATGGACCGTATATCCGCCTCTGAGCGCATTGGGTGAAGCTTCGGAGGGCTCCAAGGCGGGCATGGATTTCTGGATCATTGGCATGGCGCTTTTCGTGGTGTCTTCCCTGCTGGGCGGTCTGAATTATATCACTACCATCTTGAACATGCGAACAAAAGGAATGAGCATGACGAGATTGCCCCTGACGATCTGGGCGATTCTCTTCACGGCGATATTGGGTGTATTGTCATTCCCTGTCTTGTTATCCGGTCTGATCCTGTTGATGTTTGACCGTCACGCGGGAACCAGCTTTTATCTGTCAGATATATTTATTGGACAAAAAGCCCTGCCCAACGAAGGGGGGAGCCCCATTTTATTCCAGCACCTCTTCTGGTTTCTCGGTCACCCGGAGGTATACATCATCATTTTGCCGGCCATGGGCCTGGTATCCGAAGTCATGTCCGTCAATTCCCGCAAACCAATTTTCGGTTATATGGCAATGGTAGGATCCCTGTTTGCGATTGCTATTCTCTCTTTTCTGGTTTGGGCCCATCATATGTTTGTAACGGGCCTGAACCCTTTCCTGGGTTCGGTATTTGTGCTGCTGACTTTGCTGATAGCCGTTCCTTCGGCCATTAAAGTTTTTAACTGGTTAACCACACTCTGGAGGGGGAATATCCGGTTTACTCCAGCCATGCTTTTTGCCATAGGTTTTGTGAGCATGTTTATTTCAGGTGGTTTGACGGGTGTTTTTCTGGGTAATTCTACCCTTGATATTCATTTGCATGATACGATGTTTATTGTCGCTCATTTTCATATAGTCATGGCGGTCTCTGCTTTCTTAGGAATGTTTTGCGGCGTATATCACTGGTTCCCGAAAATGTTTGGCCGTTATTTAAACAACACAATGGCTTACATTCATTTCTGGGTGACATTTGCCGGGGCCTATCTTATTTTCTGGCCCATGCATTATGAGGGATTAGCAGGTATGCCACGCCGTTATATGGACTATAGCGGCTGGGTTTCTTTCAACCAATTTGGGGACCTGAACCGGTTTATTTCAACTGTATCGATGGTTGTATTTGCTGCCCAGTTAATGTTTGTTTTCAATTTCTTCTATTCCATATTCAAAGGAAGAAAGGTTGTAACCCAAAATCCCTGGGGTTCGAATACGCTGGAATGGTCGACACCCATCCGGCCGGGGCATGGTAACTGGCCTGGAGAAATTCCCGAAGTACACCGCTGGGCATATGATTATGGCAGGGAAGGACGGGAATTTATTCCGCAGACAGAACCTATTGGTATGGCAGAAGGCAAACATTAAGCCCTGTGCGGAATATTGGACAATAACGATGGTAGATCATAAATGTGTGATGCCCTGCCCGTCAGGGCATTTGTCTAAAAAAATAAATTTACATGTTGAGGCAGCCGGAAACCCTGGAGCGATCGAGTTCTTTTAAAATTGCCAGTAAACTGCAGGATATTAAATTACTGATAAAATTCAACCTGAGCTTCATGGTTGTTTTTTCAGCGGTGATCAGTTATCTGCTGGCTCCTAAAGTGACCCAATACGACTGGAAGGCCATCATGATTTTATTTGTGGGCGGGATGCTGGTCACCGGAAGTGCAAACGCAATTAACCAGGTGGTGGAAAAGGATACGGACGCAATTATGAAAAGGACTGCCAACAGGCCGATCGCAGCCGGGAGAATGAGCGTAAAGGAAGGTTGGATATTCGCGATCCTCACAGGAACAGCGGGGGTATTGATGTTGTGGCATTTCAATTTTTTAAGAGCGGCTTTGTCTGCATTCAGTTTGTTTGTATATGCTTTTATTTATACACCACTGAAAAAAGTAAGTTCTGTTTCTGTTTTGGTGGGGGCTTTTCCCGGTGCCCTGCCCTGCCTGATTGGCTGGGCTGCCGGTAACGATGATCTTAGTGCCGGCGGTTGGGCATTGTTTGCTTTGCAATTTTTCTGGCAATTCCCGCATTTCTGGGCTATCGCCTGGATTGCGCATAAGGATTATAGCATTGCGGGATTTAAATTATTGCCTTCCAGCGAAGGGCCGACAAAATTCTCTGCGATACAGGCAATTATTTATTCTTTGTTGCTTTTGCCCGTCGGTGTATTGCCTTATTTTCTTGAGATGAGCGGTATGATGAGTTTGATAATTGTGCTCCTGGCAAATTTGCTAATGATAATGCAATGTGTGCGGTTATACAGGGAGATGAGTATCCGGGCTGCCAGAAGGGTTATGTTTAGCAGTTATATTTATTTGCCGGTCGTCTTGTTGGTTTTGCTGGCAGATAAGATCAATGTATAGAAAATGATAAAATCAATTGAAGCAACAGCAGCCGTGAGTGAACAAAGAAAAAAAATACATCCTCATAAATTTACCCTATGGGTGGCGATCGGCAGCATAATCATGATGTTTGCGGGTCTGACAAGTGCCTATATTGTAAAACGGGAGCAGCCGGGATGGACAACCTTTGAAATACCACGCAGTCTTTGGTTCTCGACCGGAGTGATCCTATTGAGCAGCCTCAGCATCCAGTTAGCGGTTAAAGCGTTTAGAGAAAGAGAAA
>PLCH01000236.1 GCA_003135585.1 Chitinophagaceae bacterium | reverse complement strand
GTGCACTACTAGTTTATTCATAATGAGGTTGACCAGAGAGATATATTTTACTTTTACCAGGCGCTTCGCTATTTGGTAGGAGATGAAAGAGCCCTTGTAACACACTACTTCCGGTACTCCAAATAAAGCCGTTTCCAAAGTCGCCGTCCCAGATGTGACGCACGCTGCTTTGGCTCTTAATAAAAGTCCATAAGTATTACGCGTTATTGACAATACGCCGGGATGATTTTTTAGGAGGGTTTGATAGAAAAAATCTTCCTGACCCGGGGCCTGGGCCACAACAAATTTATATCCAGGAAATAGTTTGGCCATTTCCAGCATTACCGGCAATTTCTTAAGAATTTCCTGCTTACGGCTGCCTGGTAACAGAGCTATTAAAGGCATGTCAGAGCCCAGGATCAGGGGTGGAAGGGCCGGTTCATTTGAGGGAGCATTTAATTCTGAGTTATCTTTCTTAAACTTTTCCACCACCTCGACCAAGGGGTGGCCAACATATTCTACGTCATAATTCCATTTTCTGTAGAATTCCTTTTCAAACGGAAGGATGACAAGCATTTTATCCACGCATTTCTTAATCGTTTTAACCCTGCTTGCTTTCCATGCCCAGACCTGAGGAGAGATGTAATAAATGATTTTAAAACCTTCCGGCTTTGCCCATTGGGCGATCCGTAGATTGAATCCAGGGTAGTCAATTAGTATGATTGCATCGGGCTGAAATTGCTGAATATCATCTTTGCATAATTTAATATTCCGGAAAATGGCACGCAGATTCCTCACTACTTCTGCAAAACCCATAAAAGCCAGGTCTTTGTAATGTCTAACCAGTGTTGCACCCGCTTGCTCCATCAGATCTCCTCCCCAACAGCGAATGACCGCCTGTTGATCCAATTTTTTTAATTCTTTGATGAGATTACTTCCGTGCAGGTCACCGGACGCTTCTCCAGCAATGATGTAATACTTCATGAATTAATAGTGGTTCATATTCTATTCTGATTATCTGATCAATTTATATAGCAGAACAGTAATGCCATATATAAGCGTTGCAACAAAAATGCCTTTGGCTGTTTTATCCCGGTGGGTGTTGATATAAATAGTAAAAAAAATGGCATTCGCCACCAAAGAAATACTACTTACACCGGTGAGCAATGATTTATTTGTTTTAAGAAGGTAAAAATACTCGGATAGNNGCACAGGCGCTATTAATCCTATTATTATGCCGAAAACCAAGTTATCTTTTTTAAAGACCTTAAAGACTACAATTTCCACGTTTTTTCGAGTTTGGTTTTAAGAACGTAATTCGTCAGATCAAATTGTACCGGGACAACACTTACATAATTGTTTTCCAACGCCCATACATCGGTGTCCTTACCCTTATCAAAATTCACAAACTTACCGGTCAGCCAGTAATATTTTTTCCCGGTAGGGTCATTTCGCTCAACGAAATCTTCTTCATATTTTGCATATGCCTGCCGGCATATCTTCATTCCTTTGATAAGTTCTACCGGGACAGCCGGAACATTGACATTCAAAACAAGGTGTTTGTCCAATGAGTTTTGCAACAGGTTTTCCACGATAATACGGGCATATTTCCTGGCGCCTTCAAAATTAGCCTCCAGACTGTAATCCAGCAGGGAAAAACCTACAGATGGGATGCTTTCAATAGCAGCTTCCACTGCGGCAGACATGGTACCGGAATAAATTACGTTGATGGAATGGTTGGATCCATGGTTGATTCCGCTTAGACATAAATCCGGCTTCCGGTGCAGGATCTTATCCACAGCAAGTTTTACACAATCCACGGGTGTGCCTGAACATTGCCAGGCCTCGACACCCTCTGACAATTGTAACGGATGCAGGCGCAAAGGATTGCCTATGGTAATTGCGTGACCCATGCCTGACTGGGGCTTGTCCGGAGCCACGACTACTATTTTTCCTAAATCTTTCACTGCTTCTATGAGATTGAGGATACCCGGGGCGGTAACCCCGTCGTCATTGGTTATCAAAATTACCGGAGGTCCTTTCTTTTTTGATTTTGCCATAACTTAATGAGCAGCAAAATTGAGTATAATTTCGGACTTTACCTTCGGCGACCAGGAATAGTATCCCTGGCTTGTAATTTTCCACAGCCCAATGGAATTACAGCAGTATTCCGTTACCTTTGCAGCCGATTTTAAACACAAATTATGGCAGGACAATTGAAAGAGGTTCGTAACCGGATCAAGTCAATCCAAAGCACTCAGCAGATCACCAAAGCCATGAAGATGATCAGTGCAACTAAATTGCGAAAGGCCCAGGATGCCATCGTTCAGATGCGTCCATACGCAAAAAAACTACTGCAGTTGTTGACTAATATTGTCAGTAATGCGGAAGGTGAACTAAGTTCCGGTCTGTCTTTTCAAAGGCCGGTTGAAAATGTGTTACTGATTGTTATTACCAGCGACCGGGGATCCTGCGGTGCCTATAATACCAACCTTGTCAAATTAGCTAAATCAACCATTAGGGAAAGATATCCAGCACAGGCTTCAAAAGGGAAGGTACTGATTTGGAGTATCGGAAAAAAGGGCTACGAACATTTTGTCAAAAACAATTTCAGGGTAGAAAGTACCTATAAGGATATTTTTCTTCAACTGAACTTCGGAAATGTACAGGCCTGTTCCAAGGCAGCTGTGAAAGCATTTGAGAATAAAGAGTTTGATGCAATCGAGATTATTTATAGTGAATTCAAGAATGCTGCTACCCAACGTTTTGTTGCAGAGAAATTTTTGCCTGTTCAAAAAGTAAAAGGAAAAGTAGGCGCTA
>PLCH01000486.1 GCA_003135585.1 Chitinophagaceae bacterium | reverse complement strand
TGGCAGCCGGAGGCAATTTTGGATATGACCTGTCCTCGAATTTTCCCGGTCCTTCAGCAGACGGAAGTTATAAGATTGATGTTGACTTTTTGAATTATACGTTTACGGTAGTTAAGCAATAACAGGGTTTGTCAAATTATATTCGTCAAAGAGGTTGTACATAGAAAAAGTGCAACCTCTTTGTGTTCTCCCCTAATTTTTTTACTATGAAAATATTTCTACTATTAATAATCAACCTTTGTTGCTTAGTCGGTTTACAGGCCCAGCTGCTTACGGCAATCCCTTCTTTTCCCCTGGATACTTCCACCGTTACAATTGTTGCCGACTGTTCAAAAGGCAATCAGGGTTTATACAATTATACCAATACCAGTGATGTTTATGTTCATACCGGCGTGATCACCAATCTGAGTACCAGCCAAACGGACTGGAGATATGTAAAACTCAACCAGAATTTTAATCAGCCGAACCCGGCGCTTAAGGCAGGCTACCTGGGCAATAACAAATATTCTTTTACCATCAATGCTATCAGGAATTATTATGGTGTGCCCGCAGGAGAAACCATTCTAAAGATTGCCATTTTGTTTCGCAACGGAGCGGGTTCATCAGTCGAAAGAAACAGCGATGGAAGCGATATGTATGTGCCTGTCTACACCGGGTCCCTGGCAGCCAAATTCTTATTGCCTGCTTTTCAGCCGGTATATACCCCCGTTCCTGAACCCATCCACAAGTCAGTCGGGGACAGCCTTACGGTTAATTATATTTCAAATCAGGCTGCTGCCCTGAATCTTTATTTTAACGGCGTGGCTGTCGCAACTGCCGGTTCTGCGAATTCGTTGCAGGCTGTCATCCCAATTGTTTCGCCAGGCAATCAGTGGGTGGTGGCTACTGCCCACAATGGAGTATCAGTCAGTTCAGACAGCTTTAATTTTTATGTGGCGGGTGCAACCAATTTTGCTCCTTTGCCATCCGGAGCGAGTGAAGGCATCAATTACCCGCCCGGTGATACTTCTGTCCTACTTGTCCTGTTTGCGCCCCATAAAAACAAAGTGACGGTGGTAGGGGATTTCAATAACTGGGTGCAGGAAGTTGCTTACCAAATGAACAAAACCCCAGATAGCAATTATTACTGGCTGCAGATCAATGGACTGACAGCTGGTACTGAATATGCCTACCAATATGTCATCGACGACTCCCTCGTGGTTGCGGACTTTAATACCGAAAAGGTATTGGATAAAAATGTTGACCCCCTGATACCGTCCAGCGTCTATCCCAATCTGAAACCATTTCCAGTCTCGGCCCGGGGCAGCCTGGCAAGTGTGTTTCAAACCGCCAGACCGGTTTTTAACTGGAAGGGTTCCAATTTTCAAAGACCCGATAAAAGAAACCTAATCATTTATGAATTATTGGTAAGGGATTTTATTGCGGCCCAAAATTGGAAAACACTCTCGGATACGCTGGGATACCTGAAACGTTTAGGAGTGAATGCCATTGAGGTAATGCCTTTTAGTAATTTTGAAGGGTACAGCAGCTGGGGATATAATCCAAATTTTTATTTTGCGCCGGATAAGGTTTATGGTACCGAGACAGCATTAAAAGAATTTATTGATGTCTGTCATCAGNNCAG
This sequence comes from Chitinophagaceae bacterium, assembly GCA_003135585.1. Taxonomy (GTDB): domain Bacteria; phylum Bacteroidota; class Bacteroidia; order Chitinophagales; family Chitinophagaceae; genus Puia. The sequence continues at coordinate 1,269 of PLCH01000486.1, read as the reverse complement.
CAGGGGTTTGCGGTTATCATGGATATGGTTTTGAACCATTCCTTCGGCAGCTCTCCGATGGTCCAAATGTATTGGGATGCTGCTAATAATATTCCTGCAGCGAATAATCCCTGGTTTAATCAATATCCTACCCATGCCTATAATGTAGGATACCAGTTCAATCATGAGACTCAGGCCACCAAAGACTTTACCCGCAGAGTGCTCGGGTACTGGCTGTCAAATTATCATATAGATGGCTACAGGTTTGACCTGGCAAAAGGCTTTACGCAAAAGAGGACCTGTGATGGAACGGGTAATAATTGTGATGTAAATGCCTGGGGGGGCTACGACAGCAGCCGTGTCAGGATTTGGGATAGTATCTATAACCAGCAACAAATCATATCTCCGGGCAGTTACTGTATTTTGGAAATGTTTGCCGACAACAGCGAACAAACAGTCGAAGCAAATCAAGGAATGATGCTCTGGGGAAATCTGAATTATAATATTAACCAGGCAACCATGGGATACAATACCGGATGGGATTTTAGCCAGGGCATCTATACCAGCCTCGGATGGAACCAGCCCAATCTGGTGACTTATCAGGAAAGCCATGATGAAGAACGGCTGATGTTTAGGAACGAACAGTACGGCAACAGCAATGGGGCCTATAATGTAAAGACCACGGCAACTGGTCTTAAAAGAAACGCCATGGCAACAGCTTTCTGGGCGATGATACCCGGACCCAAAATGCTCTGGCAATTTGGTGAGCTGGGCTATGATTCCTCCATCAATACCTGTGCGAACGGATCCGTGGACCCGGGGGGTAATTGCCGGCTGGACCCAAAACCACTGCCCTGGAATTTTTACAGGGATCCTGACCGCCTCGCCCTGTACAATGTTTACGCAAGGTTATTTAGTCTGAGAAACACCCCTAATTTCATCTCAACATTCACCACGGGGACCATCAATAAAGACCTTTCCGGAGGAGTAAAATGGCTTTCCGTTTCAGACGATTCGCTCGGAATCATGGTTGTTGGAAATTTCGATGTTATTGGCGGGTCAGCAACCGTCAATTTTCCGTCTGCGGGGAAATGGTATGGTTATTTATCAGATTCCGTTCTAACGCTGTCTTCAAACTCACAGAATATAACCGCTAATCCGGGTGAATTTTACCTTTTCACAAACAGGAAATTAAGAACAGCTGACTCCACCGTTATCCCACCGGTAACAATAAATGGGATCAGCATAAAACTGAATCCCAACCCGGCGACCCCGGGGGCAACTATTAAT
>PLCH01000518.1 GCA_003135585.1 Chitinophagaceae bacterium | reverse complement strand
ATGGAAGGGTTGCAGGCAGACAAAAGGAAGAATCCGGTCAGGAGAAAGAAACTATTTTTTTTCAATGGAAATCTTTTTACAAAAATAAAATACAGTTATCAAAAAAAGTCTCAGAGCACATTCAGCACCTGCTCCTTTGCTTTTTCCAGTTCGTCTTTCATCAGCACCACACATTTCTGGATGGTGGAATCATATGCCTTGGATCCGGTTGTATTGATTTCCCTGCCTATTTCCTGTAAAATGAAAGAAAGCTTTTTACCCTTTCCTTCTTCGGGCTCCTTCAGTATTGCCTTGAAATATTCGCAGTGATTTTTCAACCGGACCTGTTCTTCGCTGATATCGATCTTTTCGATATAGAAAATCAATTCCTGTTCCAGCCGGTTTGCGTCATAGTTTTCCTTGCCCACATTTTCTTCCAATAATTTTTTTAATCCTTCCCGTATTTTTTGCTGCCGTAGTGGTTCAAGGACGATCACTTCTTCCTGTTGCTTTGAAATATTATCTATCCGAAGGAGAAGATCCTGTTCAAGGGATTTCCCTTCATCGAGCCGGTGTATGTTCAAGTCCTCAATTGCCTGCAGGATTACTTCTTTAAATTCCTGCCATTCTGCATCGGTCAGGGTATCGGCCGTTGGGGTGATTACTTCAGGCAATTTTACCAGCGTGCTTAAGATATTGGAAGGATCCAGGTTCAGTTCTTCAGATAATTCTGCCAAAGCCTTATAATATGCTTTGGCCAGGTCAGTATTTATGCTGACTGGTTTTGCATTGCCTGTTTGTTTGAGACTGATGGTACAGTCCAGGCTGCCACGGCTCAATTTTTCAGAGAGCAGTCTTCGGATGCTGAATTCAAAAGGCTTTAGGAATCCCGGTAATTTCAATTGAAGTTCAAATTGTTTCCCGTTCAAAGATTTAATGTCCACCAAAAAGGTCTTACCGCCTACCGTCTGTTCCGCCCGACCAAAGCCTGTCATTGATTTTAACATAGTGTCAAGATTTTTTTAAGCAAGTTAAGGAATTAGTTTATAGGGACGGGGCCGCGAATAAGTTCAGGTAAATGGTCTGCTTATCCATCTCAATCATATCACCAGGGCTCCATCCGTCTACAGAAATCGATCCGATACGCAAGCGTATCAGACGCAAGGTAGGCAGGCCTACCGCTGCTGTCATTTTCCGGACCTGCCGGTTTTTGCCTTCTGTCAGTGTCAGGCTTATCCAGCTCGAAGGGATATTTTTTCTGTAGCGGATCGGGGAATTTCTCTCGGGGACCAGCGGGGAGGGGGAATACTTTTTTGCCTTGCAAGGTTTGGTACGGTACTTCTTTCCATCAATAGCAATGATCACTCCTGCCTGCAATTTATCAATGGCCGATTGTTCTGGCTCGCCTTCCACCTGTACCAGGTATTCCCTTTCATGTTCGAAGGCCGGATGCAATAGCCGATGATTAATTTCTTTGTCATTGGATAAAATAAGAAGGCCCTCGCTGTCGTAATCCAGGCGGCCAACGGGATATACGTCTTTAGGAACGGTAAAAAAATCCTTAAGTGTTTGTTTGCCTTCCTGCACTGTAAACTGCGAAAGGACGCGGTAGGGTTTGTATATGACAAAATAATTCTGCACTGGAAAATAAAAAAAGTATTTCTATTCAGGTGTGTTTACCAATAAAAAATCCCGCTATTCAGCGGGACTTTTATTTATTTGGATGGGTTAGTAAGTACAGGGAGTAGATTTCCCTACACAATATTAAAAAGAATTTTCGCTAACTAAAAAATTTTCCTCATAAATTTTATGCACATTTTATTTTTTGTTGTGGAAAAGAGAAGGGAAACTTGGTCATTAGCATCCTGTTGGCTGAAAAAAAAGTCAATCATGAGCACTTAGGGGTGAGTAATTGCAATGTATGATTTTGATGTAGGTTTACAGAAAATTTTAAAGCATGCAATTTCCTTCCCCCGTTTCAGTTCAGTGGATGGCAGATTTCCTGGGTGCCAGGTTGTTAGGTAACAAAAATGGTTTTGCCACAGGCATTAATGAAATTCATAAAGTGGAGAAGGGTGATCTTGTTTTTGTCGATCATCCCAAGTATTATGCTAAATGCATTCAATCTGCTGCCAGTTTCATCATCATAAACAAGGAAGTTGAATGCCCGGAACAAAAAGCGTTGCTGGTCGTAGCCGAGCCCTTTGAGGCCTATCTTAAAATTGTCAGGCATTTCCGGCCTTTTGAACCTGCTGACAAAAATATCAGCGACTCGGCATCGATCGGGGAAGGAACTTATATTTATCCAACTGCATTCATCGGACACCATGTAATCATTGGGCAGCATTGTGTTATTCACCCGAATGTTACGATTCTTGATCATTGCGTTCTGGGGAACAATGTGACCGTCCAGGCAGGAACTGTTGTTGGTTCAGATGCATTTTATTACAATACTGTTAAAACCCGGGAACTATGGTATAAGAAAATGGAAAGTTGCGGAAGGGTTCTGATTCAGGACGATGTGGAGATTGGTGCCGGATGTACCATCGACCGCGGTGTGAGTCATGACACAATCATTGGGCGGGGAACGAAAATGGACAACATGATACATATCGGCCATGATACAGTTATTGGAAAGAATTGTTTGTTTGCGGCACAGGTTGGAATCGCGGGCGCTGTAGAGATTGGAAACGGGGTTATATTATGGGGACAGGTGGGTGTAAGCAAAACCTTACAAATTGGAGACAATGCGCTGGTTTACGCACAAAGCGGGGTGAAAGCTTCTTTGGAAGGAGAAAAAATTTATTTTGGATCACCGGCGGAGGATGCTAGTGTCAAAAAAAGAGAATTCGTCTGGATTAAACGCATTCCGGAGATGTGGGAAAAAGTCAGACACCTGAAATAAGACCCTATTCCGGATTGTAATCATAGGGTAAGAGCTCGCCAAGTTTTTTCCAGGCCCAGTATCCCATATTGGTAATTTCAGGCTGATCATAAAAATAGCCGTTTTCCTGAATCACAAAACCTTCGGCCGCTATATCAAGGGCCGATACCTGTACTTTAGCAGAAGAAGGAAATTTATTGATGGCCAGGTATTTTTTATCCGGGACCTGGTTTTTATAATTCACGCGGATGCGACCCCGGATGCTGATTTCAACATCACCACTGTCCACATTATAATAATGATTGTCGTAGGGATCATTCAAAACGGTCGCTTTATTATTATCAGCGGAATCCAATAACTCTATCTGGTAGCCTTCGTCTGTCAAGGTACTGTCATACCAGCAGCGCATAAAATGCAGGCGGGAACCGATATAGGTTCTGTACCGGTTTTTTTTCCAGTCCATTTGCTGCTCGGGAGTACCGTTCATTTCTTCAAATAATGGATAACCGGTATAGCTGCCTATATTAGTGCTGTATTCATAGACGAATGAATCCAGCTGGTATTTAATTTTATAACCAAGGGCATTGTTAACAATAATGAGATCTTCTTTTGCTTTAACCTTTAGCTTGTTTCTCTTTTTATAAAAATAGAATTTTACGGCATCTTTATTTTCCAAACTGCATTGTCCCGCATTGGGCGTAGTGCCGATAAAATTAATTAAAAAAAACTGTCCATATTTATTCCAGCCGTCCGCCACCTCTGCGCTCCCGGCAACCACTACTTCGGTTAAACTTTTATCCTGTTCCTTCATTTCGACGACAAGCTGATCATTTTCCTTGTTACCGTTGCTTATGCGCAGAACTTTTGTTTCATAACCCGTATAGGAAACGACAAGGTCATAGCCTCCATTGGGAAGTCGAAGAAAAAAGTTCCCTTCATTGTCAGACACGGTGCCCATGGTTGTATTCTGACAGAATACAGAAGCCTTGGCCATTGGCTGCTTTGTTTTCTCATCTATTACATTGCCGGTTACCGGGAAATTCCTATCCTGCGATAAAACTGCCAAGGACAAAAAGACAGCCAGGCAACTAGAAAAACCGTACTTCATGGATATTTTTTAACTTTTCAAAATATAAACGAATAAGCAAAGAATGAAGTATAAAAGCGACAATTTTGCAGGTTACCGGGCCTGTTCCGCCTGAAGGTAAGCCCGACATGCGCCATTTATGGTTTCGTGCAGGGGGGTAAATACAAAATCAGGGAAGATTCGCAGAATCTTGCTGCTGTCAAAATAATTACTGCCTTGTGCGAGTCTTGCCGTTTCCTTTNNTTTTTTTGAAAAGGCATCCGCTATGGCATCAAAAAGCTGACGGAAAGACCAGTTATCGCCATTCAACACAAAACGTTCTCCTGAAATACCAGTCTCAAGCAACAATACAATTGCCCTAGCCACATCTCTGACGTCCACAAAACCATTCACGCCATTGGTATACCAGGGAAACTCATTATAAGCGCTTTTGAAAATTGCGCAACTGGATTTATTCCAGTCGCCAAAACCAAGGATAGTGCTCGGGTTGACAATAACTGCATCGAGGCCTTCCCCTATTCCTCTCCAAACCTCCATTTCCGCGTGATATTTACTGATGGCATAATTTGAATCAAAATCAATTTCTTCCCAGGGTTTGCCTTCATTTACTCTGCTGCCATTGCCCGTTCTTCCCAAAGCTGAAACGGAACTTACGTGCAAGAGTTTTTTTACATTTTGACCAATCGACATATTGACAACATTGGCTGTACCTTCTATATTTGATTTAAAGAGATCCTTTTTATCGGAAGGATTAAATGAAACACTGGCGGCGGCATGTATGACGGCGTCCACACCCTCCATCGCTTCTTCCAGAAAAGCGGGTTCAAGTATATTGCCGTGCACCCATTCCACATGATCAAAGACAGCAGACGGAATAAAATATGGCAGGGTATTGGAACGGCGGATTGCCTTTACCGAATGGCCTTTTTCCACCAACTCACGGATGATATGGGCGCCCAGAAAACCGGTTCCCCCCGTTATGAATATCCTCCTATTTTTGTTAGGGTTCATAATTGTAAAATCCTTTTCCGGTTTTTCTTCCCCATTCTTTTTTTTCGACTTTATCTTTTTGAAGAATGGAAGGTTTCAATCTTTCCGGCTTGCCCATGGCCTCATACAGGGAACAGCTTACCGCGTAATTTATATCATTGCCAATAAGATCCATTAACCGGAAAGGACCCATTTTAAATCCGGTAGCTTTCATAACCTCGTCAACCGTTTCAACATCCGCTATTCCCTTTTCTACCAGCTGCAAGGCCTCGAGATAATAGGGACGTGCTACATGATTCACAATAAAACCCGGCGCATCATTACACAAAACAGGCGTTTTTCCCATTTGTCTTGCTAGCCCAGTAATGGCGCGGATGGTTGGCTCGTTCGTATATTTAGTCCTAACTACTTCCACTAGTTTCATAACGGGCGCAGGATTAAAAAAATGCATGCCTGCCAATCTTTCGGGTTGTTTCACTTTTTCAGCAATCGCCGTTACAGACAGGGAAGAAGTATTGGAAGCAAATATTGTTTGGTCCGTGTTCAATTCGGCGAGTTGGTTAAATAAATCTACTTTTGCTTCCGATTTTTCCACAATGGCCTCGATGATGAAATCTGCTTTGCAGTCCCGTTTTGCATTTGAAAAGTGAAGGCGGTTGAGAATCCCCTTCTTTTCAGTGAGGCTGATTCTATTTTTTTCAACCAGAAACTGCAGGCTATCTTCCATAAAGACCCTGGCTTTTTCGATTATGACCGGATCCAGATCGTATAGGATCGTGTGAAAACCGCTTTGCGCAGCAGTTTGTGCAATTCCATTGCCCATGGTACCTGCGCCGCAAACACAAATGGATTGGATCATACGGTGACATTATTCTTTTCTGCTTTTCAGACTGCAGCTATAAATTGTTTCAAAAATCTAAGGTCATTCTGCGAGTATAAGCGAAGATCATTGATGCGGTATTTTAGCTGGCAAATACGTTCGATTCCCATTCCAAAGGCAAACCCAGTGTATTTGTTACTGTCAATCCCAAAATTTTCCAACATTTTCGGATGCACCATACCGCTGCCGAGAATTTCTACCCAACCGGTGTGTTTACAAACATTGCAACCACTTCCCCCGCAAATGCGGCAGTTGATATCCATTTCTGCGCTGGGTTCGGTAAAAGGAAAATAAGAAGGACGGAACCTTATTTTGGCATCCTGGCCGAACATTTCCCTGACAAAAAAATAAAGAGTCTGTTTCAGATCGGCAAAAGAAACTTTCTCATCCACATACAAACCCTCTGTCTGGTGAAAAAAACAATGCGCCCTTGCGCTGATGGTTTCGTTTCTATACACACGACCCGGGCAAATGATTCTAATAGGCGGTTTTTGTTTTTCCATCACGCGGGCCTGCACACTGCTGGTATGCGTACGCAGCAGCCAATCAGGATTTTTATGAATATAAAAAGTATCCTGCATGTCGCGGGCCGGATGATCCGCTGGCAGGTTTAAGGGAGTGAAATTATGCCAGTCGTCCTCAATTTCCGGACCCTCGGCAACTGAAAATCCCAGCCGTCCAAAAATATGCACGATCTGATTGCTGACCAGGCTGATGGGATGACGGGTGCCAGAAGGCAATGGATCGCCCGGCAGGCTGGGGTCAAATTTGTTTATGGCCGAGGGTTGGCTAGCTCCTGTTGCAGCTTTCCAATACTCATATTTGGATTCGGCAAATTGTTTAAAATCATTTAATACCTGGCCAATTTCTTTTTTCATTTCGTTCTGCACATTCTTTATTTCGGCAAAGAGGCTTTTCACGATGCCCTTTGTCCCCAGGAATTTAATGCGATAGGCTTCTAAAGAGGCAGCATCACCCGGGGTCATCGATTCGATTTCCTTTTTATAATCTTCTATTTGTTTTAACAACTGCTCCATGCCGGCAAAGTTACCTCTAAGGCCCTAAAGCTGAAATTTTCTCTGTGATTTTTCCTGTAAGTTTGTTATTAAATAAAGACAAAATGTCGGAAGACCTTCATATCCTTGACTATCTCGATCCGGTGCACGCCCTATCCCTTTCAAAAAATGAAGGATACAAAGACGGTCAGATCGGTAAGCAGATAACGGTTTATGAAGAAGAATTTCCGGATTTGTTGCATGCAGAAATTGTCCTTATCGGATGTGAGGAACAACGCGGTGCAGGAAAGAACAGAAATTTGTTCCACGCCCCGGACGCAATCAGGGAACAATTCTATCAATTGTTTTCATGGCACGGGGATCTAAAAATTGTTGACGCAGGAAATGTAAAATCAGGGGCTTCACTTCCTGATACCTATGCGGCCTTAAAAATGGTGCTGATCGAACTGATGGATATTGCCGGGACGGTGGTCATACTCGGAGGTTCACACGATCTGACATTGTCCCAGTATAATTCTTACGGCGGCAAAAAAAAGGTGATTGAAGCGACCTGTGTGGACGCACTTATAGATCTTAATATTGATTCGGTGAACCGGGCCGATAATTTTTTGATGGAAATGCTGACTGATGAACCTAATTACATTCGTCACTATAACCATATCGGTTTCCAGAGTTACTACGTCCACCCCCATATGCTGGAAACAATGGACAAGCTGAGGTTTGATTGTTTTCGCTCGGGAAATGTGAAAGAGAACATAGAAGAAATGGAACCCGTGATACGCAATAGTAATTTATTTAGTTTCGACATATCGGCGATTGCCAATACCTATGCTCCCTCCAATTCAGTTTCGCCGAACGGATTTAACGGTGAAGAAGCCTGCACGCTGATGCGTTACGCCGGCTTAAGCCCGAATGTAAATACAATTGGCATCTACGGGTTTCAACCCGAAAATGACAGGGATAATTTAACTGCCAAACAAATCAGTCAGATGTTATGGTATTTTATGGAAGGCAAGAGCAGGGGTAAAAAGGAAGCCAAGCTGGAGGAGAAAGATTCATTTCTGGAATTCCATACCGCATTTGCTGAAGTGCAAACTACTTTTCTGCAAAGCAAGAAAACCAACAGATGGTGGATGCAGCTGCCGGACAAGAAATTCATAGCCTGTTCCTTTAAAGACTACCTTATGGCAAGCAGCAATGAAATCCCGGAAAGGTGGCTGCGTGCGCAGGAAAGGGGTGAATGAAAAAAACCTCTTACCAGATTTTAATTCTGTTGTCTTTTGATTTGTACATTTTATCTCCTTCCTTTATATTAAATGCTTCATACCATTCATCCATGTTGGTAATAGGGGCGTTGCACCTGTACATGCCTGGCGAATGGGGGTCTGTAAGAATTAGTTGTGCAGAAGTTTCAGGTAAAATATTGGCCCTCCAGACCTGCGCCCAGCTTAAAAAGAAACGCTGACTGGCTGTAAAGCCGTCAATTTTTTGGTTGCTTTTTCCTTCCTCCGTTTTCTTAAACGCTTCGTAGGCAATATTTAATCCTCCGAGGTCTGCAATATTTTCGCCCAATGTCAATTTCCCGTTGATATGGACGGTATCATTTACGGTAAAACCATTGTATTGGTCCACCACTTTGTCGGCATACCCGGTAAATTTCTTTGCGTCTTCAGCAGTCCACCAGTCTTTCAGGTTTCCGTCGGCACCGTATTGGCGGCCTTCATCATCAAAACCATGTGTCAATTCATGACCTATCACAGCGGCAATTCCCCCATAATTTACCGCATCATCCGCTTCAAAATCAAAAAAGGGAAATTGAAGAATCCCTGCAGGAAATGCGATCTCATTGTTGGTGGGGTTGTAATAAGCGTTGATGGTTGGCGGTGTCATGCCCCATTCCGTTTTATCTACGGGCTTACCCATTTTGTTCACCATTTTATGGTAGGCCCAGACGTTTGCACTTCGTACATTTCCAATGAAGTCATTTCTTTGGATGACTACGCCCTGGTAAGTCTCCCACTTGTCAGGAAAACCGATTTTATTTACAATAGCGTGGAGTTTTTCAATAGCTTTTTGTTTCGTGACATCTGTCATCCAATCTAATCGGTTAATCCTGTCCGCAAATGTTTGCTGAACATTATTTACCAAAGCGAGCATTCTTTTTTTGGCCGAGTCCGTAAAATACCTCTCTACATATAACTGGCCCAACAATTCTCCCAGGTTACCATCTATCAATGCGCTCATTCGCTGCCACCTCGGAGTAATTTCCTTTTGGCCGCTCAATACCTTTG
>PLCH01000405.1 GCA_003135585.1 Chitinophagaceae bacterium | reverse complement strand
GTAATGACCCCATACCCGTGTTGAGTAAGTTTAAAAGCAATTTCCTCCGCTAAAATGTAATATTTATTGTCAGGCTTAGTACGGGCAGAACCGAAGATACTTACGCAAGGACCAATCTTGCTCATCTTCTCAAAACCATCTACAAACTCTGCCATTATTTTAAAGATCTGCCAACTGGAATGTGCTTTAGATTCTGCCCATCTCCTCTGTTTCGATAACCTGACCGTATCATTCATACTATCTTCAATTTAGGGGTAAGATTGTAAATGCCATCCTTTAAGGATGGCACCTGCTTACTTACAATAACGTAAAAGGGGAAAAATTAGTTTACGGGAACCGGTCTTTTTGAAATCATTAACAGGCCCAGATAAGTCAGAATACCGTTGATGGGCAAAAGCTCGATCCCGATCTGAAAACCGCCCATCCATTGTGTGGAATATTTGCTGATGAAATAGCAAATTACCGGTGTTAGCAGGCAAACGGCTGTTATGGACCAGTTTTCAGGCAGGCGGCGGCGGCTGAGTATTCCGAACGCAAATAACCCGAGCAGGGGTCCATAGGTATAGCCTGCAAGTTCAAGGATGATATTGATGACAGATTTGTTATCGATCCATTTAAAAACCAGTATGCATAATAAAAACAGAAAAGCAAAGGAGGTATGAACGGTCATCCTTATCCGTTTTATTTCTTTTTCATTCTTGTCGGTCCTCCCTTTTAGCCCCAGGATATCTATGCAGAAAGAGGAAGTCAGTGATGTAAGGGCTCCGTCGGCGCTGGGAAATAAGGCAGATATCAAACCGATAATAAAAATGATGGAAACAGCTTTCGGAAGGTAGTTCAGGGCAATCGTGGGGAAGAGGTCATCCCCGATCACATTTTTTCCGTTCAGGATCAATTGGTGGCCGGCATAGGAGGCGCCGCTATTTAACAAAAAAAGATAAAGCAATCCCCCCAGCAAAAGGAAAAGGAAATTTACTGCAACCATGATCACGCTGAAGGAAATCATATTCTTTTTTGAATCCTTCAGGTTTTTAACACTGATGTTCTTCTGCATCATTTCCTGGTCCAGGCCGGTCATACCAATGGTAATAAACATGCCGCCGATAATTTGTTTTAGAAAGTACCCCTTGCTTTTCAGGTCCGTATTGAAAATGGAGGTAAACCCTTTTTCATCCAAAGCCTGCAGCGTTGTTGTCACAGACATACCCAGGTGGTTCATGATGTACACAATACATACGATCAATCCAAGTAACATGAAAGTAGTCTGCAGGGTATCCGTATAGACAATTGTTTTTACACCGCCTTCAAGAGTGTACAAAAGGATCATCAGCAAAATAATAAACGTGGTTACAGGGAATGGAACACCCATTTGTTTTAAAATAAATATATGCAGAACATTGATCACCAGGTAGAGCCTTGCAGTAGCTCCTATGGTCCGTGAAATGATGAAAAATAAAGCGCCGGTTTTATAGGCAATATTTCCAAATCTCGTCTGGAGATAATTGTATATGGAAGTAAGGTGAAGCCGGTAATACAACGGCAACAGGACAAATGCAACTACAAAATACCCGATCCAATAACCAATCACTACCTGGAAATAGCTAAAAGCCTTATGCGAATTCCCGACAAAATCGCCGACAGTTCCTGGCACTGAAACAAAAGTCACACCGGAAAGAGAAGTTCCGATCATCCCAAAGGCAACAAGAGTCCAGTTGGAATTGCGGTTACCTATAAAAAAGGAATCATTGTTGGAATTGCGCGAAGTGCGATAGGCCACAACCAGCAACATCAAAAAATAACCGGTTACAAATGAAAAAAGTAAAACTGGAGACATAAGGGGGAAGCTTATTATATTTGGTCGAGAACCGAATTATTTTATTTTGGGAAAATTAGGAAATACAAGCTTAAATTTTGAATTTTAATTTTCAGAATGTGAAAATCTTATGAATATCCGGTCCGTAGCGGTTTTTTGTGGCTCACAAAAAGGAAATAATCCCCTATTCGAACAACATGCAAGGGAATTAGGAAAACTGATCGCGCTGCTAAAGTTAAAATTAATTTACGGTGGGGGAAGTAAGGGGTTGATGGGGATCCTTGCAGACGCCGTATTGTCCAATGGTGGCAAAGTAATGGGTATTATTCCTGAGATGCTGATTGAATGGGAGTTTCAGCACAAAGGCCTTACGGAACTTTCCGTTGTCCCTGATATGCACACCCGAAAAAGAATGCTATATGAAAGGAGTGATGCAGCCATCATCCTACCGGGTGGGTTCGGAACCATGGACGAACTTTTTGAAATGGTGACCTGGAACCAGTTAAAAATCCACGACAAGAAAATTTATATTCTCAACTCCGGTGGTTTTTACAATCACCTGTTGAAACATTTGCGCCAATTGCAAAAAGAGGGGTTTCTCTATGAGCCATTGGATGAACGAATCAGCTTTTGTGAAAACCCCATTGAGTTATTTAACAAAATAAATTAGTCCCGCAGTTTTTTACTGCCTCCGGGGATGAAGGTAGATGTCGAAACCCGCCTTGATGACCGGTACGGCTGTACCATTCAGATCCCGGTAAGGTGAACCGTAATTTGATAAAAGGTCAAGCATGATGGCAATATAAAAGTTGCTTCTTCCAACAATTCGCTGCCCATAGCCCACACCGGCAAGAAAACTTACGGCCTGGAATTGTCCGTTGAATGTTGCGCCGGACCCCATATCTTTTTGATTGTAGGTGGTCACATTGTATTCTGGTTC
>PLCH01000201.1 GCA_003135585.1 Chitinophagaceae bacterium | reverse complement strand
AGCTTGGTCCAGTTCACACTCATCGACCTGGGTCATCGCTGCGGCATGAATTACAATTTCCGGTTTTTCAGAAATCAGGAGGTTTCCAACTTGATCCTTATTTGTGATGTCCACCTCCTTGTATCCGTAATTTTCCAAAGGGCTGAATGGCAACCGTGAATGGCCTCTGCCGGTTGCAATTACAAAAAAACCATTCCCCAATAATAGATTAACGAGACACTGCCCCAACAATCCATTGGCGCCAGTCACTAATACTTTCATGATTAGATAAATAAAAAGCTCAGCTGGTTCTCTTAAATGGTTTTCTCCTTCCTATTACTGGCCGCCAACACTCTTCGATATGGGTGTTAGACCCATATTGAAAAAAATGAATGAATAAATATCGGCTATCGTCTCAATGTTTTTGGTTGTATTGCTGGAGCCATGGCCTGAANNCTGGCTGCATATTTAAAGCTATGTGCGGGAACCACCCGGTCATCGTGATCTGCTGTGGTGATAAGTGTCGCGGGATAATTCAATCCTTCCCTGATATTATGGAGGGGAGAATAATCGTATAGAAATTTAAAATCAGCAGCACTATCGCTAGTGCCGTATTCAGAAATCCAATCCCCCCCAATAGTGAATTTATGGAAACGCAACATGTCCATCACGCCCACCTGAGCAATGGCCACTTTGTAAAGATCCGGCCTTTGGTTTATTACAGCACCAATCAGTAACCCCCCATTGGAGCCCCCGCGAATGGCGAGCCGGTCCCTGGATGTATATTTATTTGTAAAAAGATACTCGGCGGCGGCGATAAAATCATCAAAGACATTTTGTTTTTTATCGCGCATACCTGCTCTGTGCCATTTTTCCCCATATTCCGCTCCGCCGCGAAGATTGGCAAGAGCGTAGATGCCTCCCTGTTCTAACCAAGGAATCAGCGTAGCGCTGAATCCAGGGAGAGAACTAAGATTAAAACCACCATAAGCATATAATAAAGTCGGGTTCCTGCCATCCAGTTTTATATTTTTTTTGTATACAATAAACATGGGAATTTTTGTTCCGTCTTTGCTTGGGAAAAATACCTGCCGGGTTTCATAACTAGTTGGTGAAAAAGAGACCTTTGGCTGACGGAAGACGATGGATTTACCGGTAGCAATATCATACTGATAGATCGTAGGAGGAAAAGTAAAGGAGGTAAACGTGTAGAAAATAAATTTATCAGTTTTTTCCCCTGAAAATCCACTCGCCGTCCCAAGGCCAGGTAATTTTATTTCCTTNNGAATATACGTGTCGTTACATCCTTGAGGTAATTCACGTACAATTTGTTTCCGGCCGTACCGGCTGAAGCCAGTGGCTCCTGGTTTTCCGGCAGGACAACTTTCCAGTTTTCCTTTAAGGGATAGACAGGATCAAATAAAACAATTTTTTGGTTAGGAGCATCCTCATTGGTCAAAAGAAGAAATTTATCCCCCACATTATCAATCGGCTCATAGGTATATTGACTTACAGAAGCAACAATTGGTTTAAAAATCTTATCCGAACTTTTCGTGTCCAGGTAAAATAATGCATTTCCATTAAAGCCTTTACCGCCGTCAAAGATGAAAAGAAAGGCATAGTGCTCATCCTCAGTGGTACTGATAAAATGTAATCGCTCGAGATTAGAAGTGTCCTGGTAAACGAATTGGTCTTTTTGCTGATCCGTTCCGATAATATGAAAATAAACCTGGTGGTTTTCGTTCTTGGCAGACAACTCCCTTCCTTTCTCCGGAGAAGGAAAACGGCTATAATAAAATCCTGCCCCCTGCCAGGCAATTCCGGAGAATTTTGCCCATTGTATCCTATCGGGAAGATCCATCCCTTTTATCATATCCTTCACATAAAAAGTTTCCCAATCCGATCCGCCTTTGGATAGTGCATACGCGGCATATTTTCCATCTTTTGAAATAGAAAAATCGGTTAATCGGGTTGTACCTTCGATGGATAATTTGTTAGGATCGATTACCACTTGCGGTTTCCCATCCAATCCTTTCTGACGGTAAAGTACTGCTTGATTCTGAAGCCCATTATTTTTGTAATAGTACAGGTATCCGGCTTTGCGGAAGGGAGCACTGTATTTCGGATAGTTATATAGTTCCTGAATGCGTTTTCTTAGTCGCTCCCGGTAAGGGATTTTCCCGAGATATTCAAATGTCAGTTTATTCTCTTCCTGAACCCAGGCTTTGGTTTCAACACTCGTGTCATTTTCCAGCCATCGGTATGGATCCGCAACTTTTGTTCCATGATATTCGTCTACCTGATTGGTTTTTTCAGTAACAGGATAGATAAGAATGGTGTTTTTCTGGGATATCGAATAAAAAGGCTCGAGGAAAAAAAAGAAAGCTACTAAAACAAAACAAAAAAATTTCATTCTTGCAATTTTGAAACCAAGTTACTCAAAATAAGCTTTCACATCCTTCGTTGACTAATCAAATCAAATCCTTATTTTTGGGACTTGTTTAAATTAAAGTAGAATATTTTCAATGATTTGTGCCATTGTTTGAAGCTTTTTTAAACAACAAACGATAGAATTCAATTTATTAATGGAAAAGAAAGTCACAAAAATTGGGGTACTAACTTCTGGCGGGGACTCACCGGGAATGAACGC
>PLCH01000215.1:24615-39386 GCA_003135585.1 Chitinophagaceae bacterium | reverse complement strand
GAAAAAAGGGGGGGATTTCATTTCGGTTTGAAAGATGTGTTTTTAAATATCGCAGGAGGCTTGCAGGTCGAAGATCCTTCCATTGATTTGGCAGTGTTGTGTGCGCTGCTAAGTTCATTTGAAGACATACCCCTTCCCCTTCATCTGTGTTTTGCGGGAGAGGTCGGGCTGAGTGGTGAGATCAGGGCAGTAAACCGGATCGAACAAAGAATTGCGGAAGCCGAAAAACTGGGCTTTAAAAAAATCCTCGTTTCGAAATACAACCAAAAAGGGTTAAAAAATCTAAAATTCAATATAGAAATAGTGAGCATGGGAAGAGTAGATGAAGTGTACCGTTATTTATTTTAAGTGAGAGCTCACGGATGCTTTCCTCAGTACAATTTCTAATTCTGGTATGAACAAAATATTTTTGACAGCCTTAGTATTTATTTTTTTTATCGGCTCCTGCAAAAAGAATTCCTTTATTACCAGCGGAGGAGCACTTGTTAATTTTTCATCTGACACGCTTCAGTTCGATACCGTTTTTACTTCCGCGGGATCCATTACCCAATCCGTGAAAATTATCAATCAAAATAATCAAAAGTTAATGCTGTCAGAGATCAGCCTTGCGGGTGGAACTGTTTCGCCTTTCAAGATCAATATTGACGGGGCGCCTGGTCCTGCTGCCAATAATATTGAACTCGATGCAAATGACAGCCTCTATGTTTTCGTAACGGTCAGTGTAAATCCCGGCACCGGAGATCTGCCGTTTATTTTGGAAGACAGTATACGGGTGTCCTACAATGGGAACCAGCGTTATATTCAGTTACAGGCCTGGGGCCAAAATGCCAATTTCCTTCGGAATAATAAAATATCTGGTAACACCCTGTGGTCCAATAATCTTCCTTACGTGATATTGGGTGGTTTACAGGTCGATTCGAACGCTACCCTCACCATTCAAAAAGGCTGCAAAATATATTTACACGCCGATGCTCCCTTTATTGTAGATGGAACTTTACTGGTGCTGGGTGAAAAATATGACAGCACGAAAGTTTTTTTTCAGGGCGACCGGCTGGATGTCCCCTATAATAGTTTCCCCGGAAGCTGGCCCGGTCTCTTTTTCAGGACAAGCAGCAAAGACAACATACTTGAATTTGCTGTGATAAAAAATGCCTATCAGGGAGTGGTAGCCGAAGATACTTCTTCTGATGGCAATCCAAAGATCACTTTGCATGAATGTATCATTGATGATATTTTTGATGCCGGTATTCTAGGGGTACGTACTTCCATCCAGGCCCGAAATTGTCTCGTCAGCAATTGTGGAAAAAATATTGTTTTTGGTTATGGAGGCATTTACAATTTCACTCATTGCACGGTTGCCAGTTTTTCCAACAATTACCTCCTTCACCAGAACCCTGTATTAAATATCAGTAACTATGCCATTCAGGGAAACAATACCCTGGTAAACGATATAACGAGTACCTTTACAAATTGTATTTTCTGGGGGGATTTTGGGTTGGTGGATGATGAGGTGGTTGCTTCCCGTCAGGGCAATACGGTTTTCAAGGTAAGTTTTGCAAATTGCCTGTGGAAAGTAAAAACAGAACCGGCTGGAGTTGATACGGTAAACATGATTGTCAATGCTGATCCTGCATTTGTTAATATTAACACCCAAACAAGACTATTCGATTTCCATTTGAATGCTGGTTCTCCGGCTATTGATAAAGGAATTAATACCGGGATTCCTTTCGATCTGGACGGTAACCCAAGAGCTGTTGGTCTGCCTGATCTGGGATGTTATGAAAAACAATGAACCGCAAAAAATTGAATTTCTTGGTTTTGCACGGTATTCTTTAAAATTAGTGGATTTTGCCCGTTTATCATTTTGATGTTTCCCGGCAACCATTTTAGTATAATATTTGTATACAGTAGAGAAATGTTTCGAATCAAATAAATTAAACCCAAAATAACAATTATGTTACGTTTAGCAATTCTATCCCTTTTTTTAATAGGGACCCTGTCTGTCTATGATTTTAAAGTGCCCGGCTTGGACGGAAGCACCATTGATCTTTCCAAATACAAGGGTAAAAAAATACTTATTGTAAATACTGCTTCAAAATGTGGCTTCACCCCACAGTATGCGGACCTTGAAAAATTATACGAAAAATATAAGAGCAAACTGGTCATTGTTGGTTTCCCGGCCAACAATTTCGGGCAACAGGAACCTGGCTCCAACAGTGAGATCAAGGAATTTTGCTCAAAAAATTACGGAGTGAGCTTTCCAATGGCAGATAAAGTAGATGTTATTGGAGACAATACCCATCCGCTTTTTAAATATTTGACGGATGAGGCTAAAAAATTAGGTGTTCAGGACCCGGTTATTAAATGGAACTTTACAAAATTCTTAATTGATGAAAATGGGAAACTGGTTGCTGTATTCCCCAGCAAGGTGACTCCCATGAGTGAAGAAATTACAAAATACCTGAACTAATCTTTCTGAAACAAAATCCGGGGATAATATCCCCGGATTTTTTTCTTCCTCCCGCCTATTTATGCTTTTTAGAAATGTGATAGGTCAATCTGAGGTAAAACAGCATCTCATTGAATTGGTCCAATTCAACAGGGTAAGTCATGCTCTCTTGTTCCTGGGAACAGAAGGTGGCGGCGCCCTGCCGTTGGCGCTTGCATTTGCCCAATACATCATTTGTGACAAAGTGAACGGAAGACAAAAACATCCGGATTCTTCCGGCCGGGAGAATGAGCCGGACTCATGCGGTGAGTGCCCTGCCTGTGTCAAAGCCCAAAAGTTAATTCATCCGGATATTCATTTTTCTTACCCCGTTATACCCCGAAAACCAGGCGATAAGCCCGTTAGCAGTGACTATATGACGGAATGGAGAGAATTTATTTCCCAGAACGCCTATGGTAATGTTTATGACTGGCTTCAGTTTATAGGGGCAGAAAATAAACAAGGTAATATTACCGCGCAGGAATGCAACGATATTATCCACAAGCTTTATCTAAAAAGCTTTGAAAGTGATTATAAAATCCTGGTGATGTGGATGCCGGAATATCTTGGAAATGAAGGCAATAAATTATTGAAGCTGGTGGAAGAGCCACCTCCGAACACTTTATTTCTGCTGGTTGCTGAAAACGAATCCTTGATAATTCCCACGATACTTTCCAGAACGCAGCTCGTGAAAATCCCTTCCCTCGAGTCAAAAGACATTCAAAATGCGTTAACGGAAAGGACAAAGATATCTTCTGAGCAAGCCAGGCAGGTTGCGGCTATCAGTGAGGGGAATTATCACGAAGCCCTTCAACTTCTGAAACACGGGGAAGAGGATTGGCAGCAGTTGCTCCGGGAATGGTTAAATGCTATATTGAGAACAGGACTGATCGCCCAGGTCAGATGGATTGAAGAAGTGAGCAAATCCGGACGAGAAAGACAAAAGCAATTCCTGCGCTATTTTAACCACCTTTTGGAACAGGCCATCCGGTCAAGTATGATGGATGAAGCCCATTTGAATATTCCCGATAATGAAAAAGATTTTGTCATTCGCCTAAACAAGATTGCCGATATTTCGCAACAGCAGGCTATTATCGAAGAATTGGACAAGGCAACCTATTATATTGAGCGCAATGCAAATGCAAAAATGCTGTTTCATGCATTGACCATAAAATTGTATCATATTATCGCACACAAAACAATTCCCACCCTTATCTGAGCCAGACAAGACTATTATCTTTGCCATATGCACTTCCATTGCCTGCAACATGTTTATTTTGAATCGCCCGGTAATATTGCAGCATGGATCAATAAAAATCAACATGAGCTCACTTATACAAAATTTTTTGAAAAGGGGCCCCTTCCCCCTCCCGATGATTTTGACGTTCTTCTAATCATGGGAGGCCATATGAGCGTTCACGATGAAAAAGAATTTCCCTGGCTGCGACAAGAAAAACAATGGGTAGCCGATGCCATCAGAAAGCAAAAAAAAATATTGGGTATTTGTCTTGGTTCGCAAATACTAGCCGAAACGCTTGGGGCGAAAATATATCCCAATGAGGAGAAAGAAATTGGTTTTATGCCGGTTTATTTCACGGAAACCGCAAAACAACACCCCTACTTTAATCATTTTGGGGAAAAATCAACTGTATTCCACTGGCATGGTGAAACTTTTGATTTACCCGAGGGAGCAGTCCGGATTGCTTATTCAACGCCTTGCTTAAACCAGGTCTACCTGTTAAATGAAAATATTATGGGTATACAGTTTCACCTTGAGATGACCCAGGACATAATATGGGAAATGGTTGCCCACGGAGAAAAAGAACTGGTCCCTGGATCTTCTTTTGTTCATTCTGCTGAAAAAATAGGCAACGATCTTCCTTTTATAGAACATGGGAAAAATCAGTTGTATCAATTGCTGGACAAATTTTTTAAAAATCCTATATGAATTTTTCCACCATTGTCGGGACCCTGGGGGTATCTTTGTTGCTGCTTGCATTTACCCTGAATCTCTTTAAAATAGTTTCACAGGATAGCTGGGTCTACGCTATCCTGAACATCTCAGGCGCCGGTCTTTCCTGTTATGCGTCCATTCTGATTCAATATCGTCCATTTATTGTGCTGGAGGCCGCCTGGTGCCTGATTGCTCTGTTCTCTTTTATTAAGAAACCCAAACCTTCCTAGCAAAAACGGACCATCTTTATTTTTTATTTGCCATTGAAAACTCCGAAATGCCCGTTTCGTAGTATATTTGAGGATGGCCTGAGAAATGGCCAGCGGAAAGAGGTGAACCCGGGTCGATCCGGCATGTGAAACAGGGATTTGGTGCGAGAATTCTAAAACGCTTTTAAACAGAGTTCGTTTTGTACAAACATATTAAGTACTGTGATGCCTTGCCAACCTTTAACAAAGGATTTTCTGGTATCATTATGGTTTTTTCCATCAGCCAAGCGCTGACAAAAGCTCGAAAAGTACAAGTGTGACTCTAGGGAGCCTCCAACCGGTCAGCCGGTAATTCAGTTTGCTCCGGGAATTCTATTGCCGATCATCTCTCCCTCTTTCCAGCTATTAATTTCATTTTTAATTTTTTGATATGGGATGTACTAGTTGTGGCGTAAGCAATGGCAAACCCTCAGGTTGTAAAAGCAACGGGGGATGCAGCACGGGCGGTTGCAACCGGTTAAATGTGCATGATTGGCTGGCTAACCTTCCTTTCAGCGACCCCGAGAGCATATGCAGGATTATCGAAGTAAGCTTTAATAACGGAAGCCGTAAGGATTTCTTCCGTAATTCAACAACCCATATTTTCGAGAAGGGGGATATGGTAACCGTGGAAGGCGTAAGTGGATTTGACATAGGAATGGCCTCTCTCAGCGGCGAATTGGTCCGGCTTCAAATGAAGAAAAAAGGGATAGAGGAAAATAACCCTGACCTGAAAAGGATTCTCCGAAGGCCGAACGATAAGGACCTGGAAATAATGAAACAAAATAAGGACAGGGAAAAAGAAGCACTCGTAAGATCCAGGGCAATTGCCAGGCAATTAAGATTGGATATGAAAATGAGTGAGGTAGAGATACAGGCNNGCAACATTTTATTATATAGCGGATGACAGGGTCGATTTTCGTGAGCTTATCAAATTATTTGCCTCAGAATTTCGCCTCAAAGTGGAGATGCGCCAGATAGGTGCAAGGCAGGAAGCTGCAAAAGTGGGTGGAATTGGCAGTTGTGGACGGGAATTGTGTTGCAGCACCTGGCTGAGCGATTTTAAGTCGGTAAATACAACAGCCGCACGCTATCAAAATCTTTCCATTAATCAAAGCAAACTCAGCGGCCAGTGCGGCCGGTTGAAATGTTGTCTGAACTATGAACTTGATACCTATTTAGATGCCTTGCAACATTTTCCGGACAATGCCGACACCTTGCAGGTAAACAAGGGCACAGCCTTACTTATAAAAAAGGATATTTTCAAAAACCTGATGTGGTACGTGCTGCCGGATAGCAGCAAACAGTACCCCCTTACAATCGAACGGGTAAAAAAGATTAAACAGTTAAATGAGCAATCCATCGTTCNNAAACGCCGGCAAACCCAAAGAAGCCGACCATGGATTTGTTGACTTGGTGGGCCAGATCAGTTTGAAGACCCTTGAAAAGGCAGAAAGGAAAAAAAGACACCAGGATAACAGGCCTCCCCAAAATCAAAACCGGAACAGACGGAGATAAATGAAACGATTTTTTAAGCGAATTTTTTTGGCTTTAGGAATTGTCCTATTCTTCTGGCTTATCCTTGCACAAGGTTGCATGACCATGAGAAAGCCAGATGAGGATGCCAGGAAGGAATTTGCCAAGGACAGTGTCACTTTAACCATGGCAACTATCATTGTGGACGGGCGGCATATTCATTACGCCCTGACAGGAAACGATGAATTGCCTACCATATTCTTTGTACATGGAACGCCAGGCAGTTGGGATGCCTTTGAAAACTATTTAAAGGACAAAGAACTGCTCGNNTTAGTGATTATGGCACACCTGAACATCTGGGAAGACAATCGGAGCTGATCAGCCCTCTTTTCCGGGTTCTCAATAATCATAAACCGATGTTTATCGCCGGACATTCTCTGGGCGGTCCTTTGGTAATAAAACTGGCTGCGGACAACCCTGCTTTCTTTTCAGGTATCGTGATTATATCCGGCTCTATTGATCCTGCCGAAGAAAAACCGGAGAAATGGCGTCCGATTTTATACAAGACTCCGCTGAATTATTTTGTTCCCGGCGCTATGCGACCCTCCAATAAAGAATTATGGTATCTCAAAAAAGACCTCGTTGACCTGAAATCGGATTTTTCAAAGATAACCTGCCCGGTTTTTTTTATCCATGGAGCAATCGATACCTGGGTACCTCCGGGAAATGTGGAATATGGACGGAAATTGCTTGTGAATGCTAGCCACATAGAGGTAAAATTGATTCCCGGAGCGAACCATTTTATACCCTGGACCAAATACAATGAAATCAAGCAAATATTGTTAAAATTAGATTGAGCCCTCTCCTGCGGATCAATTTTCAGTCTTCTGTTTTGGCGCAAATATGTAAATTGCGTATCTAATCTCTAAAACTCAATTATTATGGAAATTTTTAAATCCGGAAATCCAGCGCTTAGCGAAAAGGTATTTCAGGGCACTCTTGTGGCTCCCGGATCAGAAACAATGACAGAAAGAGGAACCATGAATAAATTTTTCTTTCTTTTTCTAATGCTTATGGCCTCGGCTTCCTTCACATGGAAAGCCTTCTATGACGGTAAAGACATCGGTCCCTGGATAATTGGTTCAGCCATCGGCGGATTTATTGTAGCAATGGTAATAGTTTTCAAAAGGGAATGGTCGTCCTATCTCGCACCTTTATATGGCCTGCTTGAAGGCGTATTTGTAGGCGGGATTTCTGCCACATATAATAACGTATTTCAAAAGACTGCTCCAGGAATTGTTATGCAGGCTGTATTGTTGACTTTTGGTGCCGTAATAGCCATGTTTCTTCTGTACCGTTTTCGCGTTATCAAAGCAACGCAGAGATTCAAATCGGTTATTTTTACCGCGACTGCCGGAATAGCAATTTTTTATCTGCTCGCTATCGTGTTGCGTATGTTTAGTATTGATATTGCATTTATTCATGAGGGAACGAGCATCGGTATCATTTTTTCCTTGTTTGTGGTAGGGATTGCTGCATTGAACCTAATCCTCGACTTTGACATGATTGAACAGGGGGCTGCCATGGGTGCTCCCAAATATATGGAATGGTATGGGGCTTTCGGATTAATGGTAACCATTGTCTGGTTATACCTTGAGATCCTTCGCCTGTTGGCAAAGTTATCCAGCAGAAGGTAAATCTTCTTCGCGATTCATTTTATAAAGAGCCGGGAAAATAGTTNNGTTCCTGGCTTTTTACTTTTCAATCTTTTTAAAAATGCCGCTTTCTAAAATCTATCCCCATCAAGCAGGTTACCCAATCCGACCAAAATGCTTCCCTCTTCCCTTCTATGAGCCATTTGGGGGCTGTATTGAATGATGAGGCTCGCCAGCCAGCTTCAGGGAAGGGATTGTTCTCATTGCTTAATTCTTATTGGTTTTAAATCCTAAATAATTCGGCAACATGGGCTTTCCTTGAACTACTCTTCTCCAAATCCACATGGGTAATACCAAAAGGAAAAATAAGGGTCCGGTAAATCCCAGCAATGCGATCCACTTGGTTCCATAAAACTTACTCATGGGTCTGCGCAATCGCTCTGATATCAGATACATGGAAGGCACCATCAGTAGCGTCATAAAGAATGCGAATATGAGACCAAAAATAAGTGTCCAGGATAATGGCCCCCAGAAAACAACACTGTCACCACCCATAAAAATATTTGGTTTTAGGTGCTGGAAAAAAGATACCCAGTTGATATTGAGTCCTATTGCCAGGGGCAATAANNGTTAAAAGAACGGGTATGATACGGATCTTTCCTGCCTGAATGACGGCTTCCTTGGTTTTCATTCCACGTTCGCGTAATACATCCGTAAATTCAATCAGCAGGATTGCATTTTTAACAACAATACCAGCAAGGCCTATTATACCGACCGCTACCATGATCAAAGGCATCTTCATGCCTGTAAGGGCAAACCCAAAGAACACTCCGATAATGCTAAAGAAAATTTCGTTTAATACAATGAATGGTTTACTCAGAGAATTAAATTGCAATACCAGGATACCGAAGATCATACCCAGCGCCATGATCAGAGCAGAAAATAAAAAGCTCAAAGATTCCTGCTGGTCTTCCTGCTGGCCAGTCTGGCGTATGGTTATGTTTGCCAGCTTCCCCTTAAATTCCTCAATGGCTTTACTGACATCCAGGTTGACTTTGTTTGGATCGAATCCCTCAACAAGGTTGGAGTAAATAGTTATAACGCGTTTAAGATTTTTTCTCTTTACGCCGCCAAGCGTATTACCGTAATCAAATTTGACCAGACTGCTAATAGGGACTTGTCTTACAGATCCGGTATTAAAATCGCGATAGGTAATTTTCATATTCTGGAGATCCGTGATATTGTTGCGTAGCAAATCTGTGTATCGTATTTGTATTTTATATTCATCTTCTCCTTCTTTAAGCTTACTAGCTTCCCTGCCAAATAGAGCGGTGCGCAGCTCAGAGCCTATCTGACCTGTACTCAACCCTTCCCGCAGAGCTCGTTCCCTGTCCACAGAAAGAGTAAGTTCAGGTTTGGTCACGTCCACATCCAATTTCAATTTTTCCACTCCTGGAATATTTCTGGCTTCAAGAAAGTTTTTAAGACTGACGGCTGTTTTCACGATATCATCAAATTCCTCCCCCACCACTTCAATATTGACGGGCGCGCCGGAGGCAGGGCCATTTTGCTGTCCCGCAATACTAACTTCAGCGCCCGGGATTTCTTTGATCACTTTGCGGAGTTCATCAACATATTTGGAAGTTCTTTCTCCATGGCGTTTTTCAAATTCCACAAAGGAAATCTGAATACGCCCGAGATTGGGTTGTGTACCTTGTTCCCCCCCGAAAGGATCAGTAGCACCTACTGCCACATTTGACAGGACAGATTCTACGACAGGATTGTTCTCTCCCAACACCTGGAAAACCTTTTTTTCAAGTTGCCTGGTAATGCGATCCGTATAGGATGTTTTGGTGCCTACTGGCATTTTAATGTATACATAAACAATAGGTGGGTCGCCGGTAGGGAAGAATTCTGTTTTCGTCCGGCCGGCAAAGATCGAAATAGTCAATAAGAAAGTAGCGGAATGAATGCTCCGAATACAGAGGCCAGCAGCCATCCCGGCCGGTTGCGATACACNNGCACTTTCAACTGGAAACTGTGAATGATATCATGCAATGCATAGCGGTTGAAAATGATAAGCAATACCAATAGTAACACGAAATTGGCACTACCGTGCCACCCCGCCAGGTGGAGGAGTAAACCCATTCCAACAAAAACCCAAAACCATGTTTTTCTGAATAAAGCGCTCCGGGGTTCCTTGGCGGGATAATATTCCGGCTTCATAAACGAAGTGGCAAAAACAGGGTTAATGAGAAAAGCCACAATCAGGGAAGCCGCNNCCGTTGGCAGGTAAATCATGAATTTTCCGATAATACCCGGCCAGAAAAGCAATGGAAAAAAAGGAGCCAGGGTGGTTACCGTCCCTGATAAGACAGGGGCAAATACCTCCCCGGCAGCCATCTTGGCCGCATTTTTTATCGGGACCAGCCCGTTCCTAAAAATCCTGTGTGTATTTTCAATCACAACAATGGCATCATCCACGATAATCCCCAATCCAAAAAGCAGGGCAAACAATACGATAAAATTCAGCGTTACCTTTGTGCCGACAACCGTATCGGCAAGGGGTAGAAACATAAATGCGACAAATACACTTAGTGGCACACTCAGGGCTACAAAAAAGGCATTGGTGACGCCCATAAAGAACATCAGCACCATCAGAACCAGGATAAACCCGATGATAATTGTATTGATCAGATCGTTGAAAGAAGTCCGGGTTTGGGTACTCTGGTCACCTGTTATTGTGACGTCAAGATCACTCGGCAGTTCAACTCTTTTCATTTCCTCCACAATCGCCTTAACCTTATCTGAGGTATTGATAAGATTCTCACCGGCGCGTTTTACAATCTGCAGCGTAACTACATTTTTATTATTGATGCGCGAATAACTTTCCTTTTCCTTTACAGTATCCGATAACTGTGCTATATCATGTAGGTAAACAGGCTGGCCATAAATATTTTTTATCACAATCCCCTTCATGTCGTTAACGGTAATAAACTGACCCTTGACCTGGATCGTAGGCTGCATATTTCCGATTTTTATGTTGCCTGCACTGATGTCCTTATTTTCATTGCTTATCGCATTGGCAATATCGTTGAAGGTAATCCCCGAGGCCTCCATTTTAAATTTATCAACATTCACCTGAATTTCACGCTCGGGAGCTCCGGCAATATCCGCCTTATTTACTTCGGGCAATTCTTCGAACCTGTCCTGCAATTTTTTCGCATAGCTTTTTAATTTAATGCCATCGTAGTTCCCGCTCACGTTCACGAACATAATCGGAAAATCAGAAAAACTTACCTCAATGACATCCGGTTCCTTTGTTAAGTCTGTAGGCAAATCTGTTTTGGCCTTATCCACTGCATCCTTCACTTTTTGTTTGGCTACATCAACTTTGACATCTGTCTGGAACTCTACCAGTATGCTGCTATAGTCCTGGATAGAAGTACTCTTTATATTTCTGATTTTTGCGCCGGTAATGCCTTTCAATTGTTTTTCAATTGGCCTTGTTACCAGGTTCTCCATGTCTTTGGGGGAAGTGCCTGCGTATATGGTGGAAACATAGATTTGGGGAATCACTATGTCGGGGTAGGATTCTTTTGGCAGGTTGATAAAAATGCTCAGTCCCCAAAGAGTGATGGCAATAGTGGCTACATAGGTAACCGTGGTACGGTCAATTACCCAACTTGAAAACTTGAATTGCTTGAATTTTTCTGCAATTTTACTTTTAATACTCATGATTCATATTTTAAGACCGGTGCTTCCTTAATTCTAAAAAAATTATAGGGAGAATATATGTCGGATTTAACGGCCAGTCAGCTTGTACTGACAGTGGTGATCAACTGATTGTCGTACAAACCCTGAAAACCTTCTGTAATAAGTTTGTCTCCCACCTGAAGTCCTTGTTTTATTTCGATTTTTTCTCCATAGACTGAACCGACTATCACATTCCGTTTTTTTGCAATAGTTTTTCCATTTTCATCTGCCATCACAAAAACATATTTACCACTTTCGTCTGTTTGCAAAATGGTCATAGGGATCACTATCACATTCGATGCATTGTAGTCCTGAATTCTTACCAGGGCCACCTGGTTGGGCTTGAGGTCCGACAAACCAGGAACCGGCGCTTCGGCCGTAAAAGCCCGGGAGTTATTGCTGATCAGCTGACTCACCAAGGAAATCGAAGAGTTGAAATGTTTGTTTACATCAGGCACGTCAATAACAACCGGAGTACCTTTTTTTACGCTGGTAAGATAATTTTCCGGCACATCTACCGCCACTTTCAAGTTACCGGGATTTATTATTGAGATGCTATTGGCCTGAAGCCCTGTGAATTCTTCACCCACGTGGATGTTCACTGTTTCCACTACGCCTGAAACCTCGGAATATACATTGGATGTATTCCATTGCTCCCTCATTACTGAAATTTGTTTTTCCAGGTTATCGACATTATTTTTTGCAGTTATCAGCTGCACTTCCGTGCCTATTTTCTGATCCCACAAATTCTTCTGTCTATTGTATAAGTCTTTAGCAAAACCCAATTGTGTTTCCAACCCTTTCAGATTTTGCAACATGACTGCATCATCTAATTTCAGTATCAGTTGCCCCTTTTTTACATGGTCTCCTTCCTTTACATAGACCGCTTTTACCTGCCCTCCCTGACCCCTAGGCGCTACGAAATAAATATTCCGGGTCGAGATTTTCCCCTGTAGGTCTATGTAATGGGTGAAATTATCGGCTAACAATGCTGTGACATTTACCAGCTTCGGCTTTAACCCAAGGGATGGATCCAGTTTGATAATTTCATTTTCCAGAACCTGGATATCCGTACTGAGCTTGTCCTGCTGCGCTTTCAGTTTACTCAGCTGAATTTTCTTTTCTGCCAGATCAGGCTTATCCTGCTTTGAAGCAGCACCACAAGAAGAAAGGAAGATGATCCCAGTGACTACTCCTGCATTCAATATTTTTTGCATAAATCCGTGTTTAATTTTTTTTAGATAAGATTATAATTTACCGACGGCTTTGGCGTGATCGATTTTCGCCAAAATCGCTTCGTATAAAGCATTGATATAGTTTGTCTGGGCATTCACCAGATCTGTCTGAGCTATAGTAATATCCGTGTTAGAGGCCAGTCCAGACTCGTATTTCTTTTTAGTTTGATTGTATACTGACTCAGCCAGGGCCATATTTTTCTTTTGAAAATCAACGGTGATGATAGCCGCACGAAATTTGTTTTGCGATTGGGCGATGTCGTTATCTATTGAAATTTTCAGGTATTCAATTTGATTTTGCGTTTGCATCAACTGGAGCCTCGATTTTTTTAAATTCGCATCCTTTTCGAAACCGCTGAAAATAGGAATACTGATGCTAAGGCCCGCATAGGAGGTAGGATACCAGGTTCCCTGTTTCATAAAGAAATCATACTTATTATCATAGGCATTCTTTTGGAATGAGCCGTTCAGGTTGGCTGTTGGCCAGTAGCTGTATTTATAACGTTTGATATTGTATTCTCCCAATTGCTTGCCCAGTTGCAGGCTTTGAAAATCATTTCTGTCTTCATAGCGGTGGGTGGTATCGTCCAAGACGGCATTTTTCAGGTCGTCTTCCGTAAAACTGTCCGTTAACACCAATGAATCCTTTTCGGGCATTCCCAGTAAGAATTTTAATCCTAGATATCCATTGTCAATGTTGATCTGGGCGGATAATTTTTGGGTCTGCAGGTTGGACAGCTGCACGGTTGCTTTATCCACGTCAAGGGATTCCTGGAAACCATTCTGAAACATGATTTTGGAATCATTCAATAATTTCTCTGCCCTGGAGATATTCGCATCCAGTTGCTGCATTTGTGTTTTGCTGACCACCAATTGATAATATATCTTGTAAATATTAACCCGGATGTTTTCTTCGGTAATGTCGATTGATTTTTGATAATAATCGATAGTGGCTTTTCTCGCCTTCAGACCGATAAAAATGGTGCCGTCAAACAAAACCTGTTTTAATTGCACACTTGCACTGGCATTGTACTTTGGAGTGAAACTTACAGCCAGCGTGGTACCGGGAGCCCCGCCGAAAAATTCACCAGGAACTATTGTTACAGGAGTTTGAAAAAATGCGGTTGTAGCGGCCGAACCACTTATATTCGGAAGAGCACCGGCNNGCAATTGTTCTTGCTAGCGTAACTGATGGCATCCTTCACTGAAAAGCTATACAACTGCTGGGCCTCAAGATGCATGCCGGTCAAAATCATAGCTAAGAACACTACAATTCTTTCCTTCCTAAACTTTCTGTTCATGAGATAAGTGTTTAATTCTTTCGGTTGAGTATTTTTCAATTAATTTTCTGCCTTTAACAGTGGTGATGCCATTCATAAAAAGGGAGGCCAGTTCATAGCATACCTCTGAAATTCTGTATTTGTTCACCGGGAAAACATCCTGGTTGAATGCCATAAAAGCCGATTCGATCCTGTTTTTTGCTACGATATCAACGTCCATATCCAGGCGGTACAATTCTTCTTTGGTCCCTCTTTCCAAATTCTCTTTCACCATGCGGTACATGAATTGGTATTTATGATCCCGGAACTTCCGGAAGGATTTTGGATGATGCTTTTCCAGGTCATACATAATCAGCGGATTCATGGCTTTCAACATTTCTTCCATTTCCTCCACTGCTATAAAGATTTCTTGAACAGCATTTTCAGAACTGCCACGAAAACGTCGGCATTCTTCTTCATTCTTTTGTATTTCCTGGTCAACTACGGCTTCCACTATTTCATCCTTATCGGTAAAGAACTGGTAAATTGTTTTCTTTGAAATACCGAGCTGACCCGCTATTTCATCCATCGTTATGGACCGTATTCCATAACGCATAAACAAATCAGTTGCTTTTTCTAATATTCTTTCTTTCATATCAATAATCCCCGCTTTGAGGACACAAAACTAAGGAAACTTTTT
>PLCH01000215.1:0-24590 GCA_003135585.1 Chitinophagaceae bacterium | reverse complement strand
GCTGCCTGCTATTGACTAAATTTGATATCTAAACAGCCAATCCATGAAAATTCGATCAGTTCCGGGCAGGTTATTTAAATATTTTTTGCAGGGTCTTATCATCCTGGCACCCATTACCATAACCATTTGGGCGGTTGTTTCCCTCTTCAACTGGATCGATAGCATCCTGCCCAATTTTATACATCGTTTATTTCCGCGTTTGATAGAACTCGACCCCGACGGCAGTCTGAAAAGAATTCCAGGCTTGGGCTTTGTGATAGTCATTTTTGTAGTATTGTTGGTAGGATATATCTCTTCTTCCTTTATTGTCAGTAAACTGGTGGAGTTATTCGACAACATATTGGAGAAAACACCTGGAATCAAGATTATTTATACCACCATAAAGGATTTTTTTGAAGCATTTGCGGGGAATAAAAGAAAATTCGATAAAGCGGTATTGGTCAGTATTGAATCGATGGATGTTTGGAGAATTGGATTCATTACCCAGGAAGAATTGCATGAGTTTGCCCTTCAGGAATATGTAGCTGTGTATGTCCCACAATCCTACGCGTTTGCAGGGCATTTGTATTTTGTAAAGAAAGAACGTGTGCGGGTTTTAACAGATATCAGCTCGGCCGATGCCATGAAATTTGCTATATCGGGCGGAGTAACAGAAATTGATGAAGAAGCTTATGCCAACAGATCGCGCACCCGGTCACAATACCCGGTCTGACCGGAACTTTCAGGTAAACTCAGCGAACAAGCTAATAGTGCAGGTTTGAGATGTATTGCATTAAATTTGAATATTTCAGAATAAAAAAATTAGTCCAGGTTTGATAGTGTATAATGTTGTGAATTATCTCTACAAAAAAAATAAACAGGCCTTTTGTGCCTGTTTATTGCGATGAGAAACTGTAGAGGTTTGTATGTTCTGCATCAAATCAAACTAAAACCTAGGGTATCCTTTTATATCTTGATTATCATCCTTTCGTGAATTCTTCCAGTACATCCATTTCGCCTTCCTTTGATACTCTTATATTCTTAATGCTTGTTTTATCCTCCATATGAATGATATAAACAAGATTGTCAATGGATTGCACTTCTTCAACCAAAGTTATGGCAAGATCATAATTAGAACTTTTTACAATGGCTCTGATATCACGAGGTAATTTCCCTTCATTGTATGTTTTCACGGTGAAAGTCCAGTTCCCTTTCTTATTATAATATACCCTGTCGGAAATATCATCAACGGACTTAAAATATGAGATAAAACCATCGGCTATCGTAAACCATTGTGCGCTTGAAACTTGGTTAAATCTGATTTTGAAATCCTTCAATGCTTTCCTGTTTACATTTTTTTCATCCGCAGGTACTGCGTCTGGGCCAATTAGATTGTCAAAGGGAATGACTGCCAGTAAGGATTTGTCAAATTTTTTCAAATCAGTGAACGCAATTACATTGTTCTTGCCCTGGGAGATTGAACTGTTAGCAAGGCCTACTACCGAAATACATCCGGTTAACATGGCGATTAATACATTTTTCATTTTAAAAAGGTTTAATAGTTAATGACAATGATTTAAAAAAATAACGGTACCGGTTGCTCTTCAGAACTAATAACGCTATGTATTTCGCTTTCATAGAGGAAGGGCTGTGGTCGCTTATTCTGTTAGCTTTGAAGGGACGAATCGATCGAAACCATTTCGAAATGTACTGCTCCACTATTTGTCGTAGTACCTTTAAATAGGGAAACAGAAAATATAATTTTCTTATTATTTTGTTTTATATTACAGTATAACAATAACATGATGGGATACCCCGCTACCTTCCTGAATAATGGGGATCGGGAAATAATTGAGGGTCTCCAAACCGGCATTCACAAAAAGCGTAATGAAGAACTTTTGTTCAATAGGTATTTCTATTTCATTCAAGAGGGGATCAAAAAATACGGCTTATTGAATGAGGAAGCTTTTGATGCCTATTCAGATACGATTTTAGCTGCGATAGATAAAATTTCCACCGGAACCTTTGAAGGCAAATCATCGCTAAAAACCTACCTCTACCAGATATTCAATAACAAGTGTGTTGACCTTTTGAGGAAAAAGTCGACTAATAAGAGTAGTATTCACAAAACAGAGGCGATAACTGATTTGCTATTATACATATCTGATTCTGCCAGGTCCATTGTTCAAAAACTGATCGATAAGGCAGATTGGCATACACTTATGGAAAAGCTGAATGGCTTAGAAGGTAAATGCAAACAATTATTGCTGTTGTGGGCTGACCGCTACAGCGATAAGGAAATCGCTTCCACTTTGGACTATAAAACGGCTGATGTAGTCAAGACCAGCCGGCTCCGATGCCTGGAAAAACTGAAGCAATTGTATAAAGCCTCCTAAATCAGGAATATGAAGGATAACCTTGAGTATATAGATGATTTCTTCAAATCGAATCTAAATCCAGAACTGAAAAAGCAGTTGGAAACCCGGATTGCAGAAGACCCTGCNNCCCTGCATTTGCGGAAGATGTGGCTTTTTATCTTGCAGCAATGAAATCCGGACAAGATGCTGTAACTGAGGAAAGGCGAGAACGATTCAAAAAAATATATGAGCAAAATAAAAATACTTCAAAGTCCAGCAAGGCTCCGGTACGAAGATTCTGGCCTTATTTGGCCGCCGCCGCAATAGTATGCGCAATTCTATTTGGCAGGTATCTTTTTTTGAAGCCGGCTTCTCCTCAATTGCTTGCTGACAATTACATAAATGAAAAATTTAAGAAACTCCCCTTAAATATGGAGGCCAAAACGGATAATCTGCAAGGGAGTTTAAGCCTGTACAATGAAGGTAAATTTACGGAAGCCTTGCAACAATTAGAAAAAGTTATTACATTGGATTCCACTTCCCTGGCAGCAAAGGAAAACGCGGGAATAGTTTCCCTGCGTCTGGGGGAATACGACAAAGCATTATTCTATTTCCAACAACTCGAAAATTACCCAGGAGCCCACTCAAACCCCGGTAAGTTTTACCACGCCCTTACGCTATTAAAACGAAATCATCCAGGTGATGTTCAAGAAGCCAGGATTTTGCTTGTTCAAGTCCGGGATGAAAATATAGAAGGGAAAGAAACTGCTAAGCAATGGCTTGAAAGTAGCTGGTAATTACATTTAATAACCTTTAAATCTAACTGTTATGAGAGTCGCAAAAGTCAAATCAGGTGAGGCAATTGGCCATATGGCTAGGGTGAAGGGAACAAAAATGGAGATAGTATTGCAAAATTTAAATAACCCGCCTTGGAAGGACGAGGAATATTACAATAGGTGCTTTCAGTGTTATGGTACAGTATTCGAGTTTGAAACGAATTTGATGCAAAAGGAAAACATTTGGGCAATTTATAAATTGGATGAGGAATTTTCCAGGAATAAACAGCAAAAATATGAACATATTGTGTTTGGTTTTCTCCAGTATTATGATCTTCAGGTAAAAGAAGGGAAAACAAATCATACTATTTATTTTCATTGGGGAAAATTGAACAAAGTATCAAAATATTGTGTAGCGTTATTCATCTCGCCAGCTCCGGTGCAGCTGGCGGAGCGTGCATCTGGTATTCACAAGTATGATAATGAAATAGAACCCCCAACATCAGGATTTACTTCAAATCCCCCCAAACCTCCGCCCCCACCGCCTCCATACTGATCGTTAGCGGGTAGTTTATTTTTTTCTTTTCTTTGGCAAACTATGACTTTCCAAAGAATTTGCTCTTACCTGTAGTTCGACCGAAGCGTAATTCTGTAAAAGGGTTAGTTTTCACAGTTTTTAATTTTACCCTGTCCATATTTTTCTGTACCCATTCTTTTTGTTGGCTAACCTGACAAATCAAAATGATGACATGCAATCTAAGAACAGATTCCCCACAGGATATATCCTATCTCCCAAGGATAGTTATTAAATTCCTGGATTCCCTGAATTTGCAACGCAGCGAAGTTTCGGAGGCAGGTTATTTATTCCCTGTGAATGAGATTATTGCTTGGGAATTCCTTTTTCAACAATTTCCCGGGATTTGTATAAAAAAATTATTCACTTCGGTAGAACCTGAAAGGATTACAGGATGGGTTAGAAAGGCAAGGTACCTGGATCCTGCCTTTCAGCCTCCTGATTTTCAGAACTATTTTGCCATTGACTGTCCGCATGGGATTCAACTGGATGCCTTGCTCAATAGGATCCTAACCTTCTCCAGCGTTGAGCAAGCATATATGGAATATGGCCCAAATTTTCCTCCTAATTCAAATTCATGGAAGTACATGGTTGGTATGAATCAAGGGTATTTAAACGCAGCCCCGGATGGGATTGACGCAAAATATGCCTGGCATTTTTCGGGTGGGGATGGCAAAGGAAAAGTTCGATTTATTGACTTAGAAAAGGGATGGATCCTGCATCATGAGGCCGTAAACGTAGGGTTACTACCTGATACAGGAATGAATCATGGTTCTTATACAGATCATGGTGCGGGTGTGCTGGGAATAATTATGATGCAGCAAAATGAGATGGGAGGAATAGGTATCACCCCTAAAGCACAAGGATATATTATGTCACAGTGGCGGCCCGATGGATCGCATAATACTGCCGATGCGGTTATGGCATCGATAGCCCACCTTCATTTTGGTGATATACTATTATTAGAAGCCCAGACGGCGGATTCAACAGAAAATAAAAATCTGTGGCCGGTCGAAATTCGTCCTGCAATTTTTAGTACCATCCGCCTTGCCACGGCATTAGGAATTATTGTAATTGAGGCGGGAGGCAATGGAAACCTTCAGCTAAACATGGGTAATGACCTCGATGAATTTGAATCAGCAGGTAAAAAAATCCTCAATCCAACCTCTGCCGATTTCAGGGATTCCGGGGCCATTTTGGTTGCAGCTTCTTCTCATTTTGCTCCCCATACAAGGATGCCTTACTCAAATTATGGGAACCGGTTTAATTGTTATGCGTGCGGAGAGGGGGTACTGACCGCCGGAAATTGTCAGGGATCCTCAGAAGATGAAACCCATTGTTATACACTGAGATTCGGTGGTACTTCGTGCGCCTCGGCTATTATAGCCGGAGCAGCCATTGCCGTACAGAGCTTAATGGAAGCCAACTATTATTGTCGGCTTAGCCCTGTTCAAATGCGCCAGATTTTAAGCGATGATGCCTATGGCAGTTCTTCCATGGATGGACGACATACAGACAAAATTGGGGTCATGCCAGACCTTAAAAAAATTATTGATCTTGCTCTTAGAGTCACGAGACCCGGAATAAAAAAGCTTGCATCCTAATTGGGTAATGAATTAGGTTCAGGATGAAATATTGAAATTTTTGTAGCTATGCGATGGACAAAACTTATTCTGGCAGGTTGCTTAATAGGTAAGTTAACCTTCCTGTGTGGCCAATGCCTGCCTAGTGACTCATTGTGGCAAAGGATCATTCTGATTGCGAACTCAAAAATTTCCCCGGAAAAGGAATTAAAAGCCCTATTGAGTCTGGAGGACGCAGAAGCACACTGTCCTCAACGGAATGATTCCTCCCATGCATTCCTGCTGAGGCGGATTGGAGTGATATACAATGGACAGGCCGATTATTTAAAGGCTGTGCAATATTTCAAAAGCTCCATTGCAATGATTATGACTCATGCAGGTCAGCCTGCTGTGAATGTTAAAGACCTGGTGACCAATTATTACTGGCTGTCGGTCTTTTATGATTCATTAAATAATGTAAACAGGAAGATGAAAGCATGGGACAGTTGTGAGTCCTATGCAAAAAAATTGCATGATGAATTGGATATCTCATATATACGCACACTTTGCGCGAAAGCGGAATATTATTTTGATGTAGGAGATTACCTCAATTGTATTAATTATGCCGGAAGATGTAAAACACTGGCGACTCAATACGCCCATGATCCTAAGAACAGAGAATATATTGTCGCTGGTGAAAGATTTGCAGAAATCAGTTTATTATGGAACGTGAATGCCTTATCGGTCCTAAAAAACTTTGACTCAGCCGAGAAACTACTTACGAACAAGCTCCAGGAGTACAGGAACGCAAATCTGAAAGGATATATGGGCTTTGTGTATGGACGATTGGCAGAAGTACAGGAAAATAGAGGAAACTACATTGAAGCACTTGACCTTTTTCAAAAGGCCCTTGGCTGTTACCGGGAAGAACAAGATCATTTGAATTGTAAGGCCATTTTAAAACAGATTGGTTATGATATATACTTTTCTCATTTACATGATGACGACCGAGCGTTATTGTATTATAGAGCAGCACTAAATAATGTTAATACAGATAATTCCAGCAATAGGGAAAACACGGTTGAGTCATTAAACATACTGGCTGACATAGGAAACGTATTCGTGGATAAAGGTCTTTATGATTCCGCGCTTGGGTATTTTCAGCTGGCGTTTGACCAGATTAAACCCGGAACCAATGAGGAAGATATTTTGAAAAGTCCCCTGGATGAAATTAATAAGATCAAGAAAATATATTATCTCTCGGGGCTTATTTTGGATAAAGCAGACGCCCGTATGCAGGAATTTCAAAGGAGCAAACAGCCGGCCCATCTTCGGGAGGCCGTTCGCATATACAAAGTTGGTGATCAATTTCTTGACAGGATCAAGCTAGAACAATCAGATCTGGATTCCAAACTTTTCTGGAGAAAAGATACCCGCCGGCTTTATGAGCATGCGATAGAAGCCTGTAAGGAATATGGAGATACAAACAACGCATTTTACTTTTTTGAAAGAAGCCGGGCTTCCTTGCTTTATGATCAGCTAAATGAACAAAGGTGGCTCGATGAAGATGATATTTCCAAACTAACCCAAATAAAGAAAAAGATAATCCAGCTTAGAATGCAATTAGACAAATTGGATCGAACTTCGGACCGTTATGAGGAAANNCATTTAACAGACAACAGGATTTAGAATCTTTGACACAATTCATTAAATCCCAGAACCCCCTCTATTACCAAAATTTTTTAGATAACAGCGATATTGCCATTCAGTTTGTTCAGAAAAATCTGTTGAAAGATCATCAGGCCTTGGTGGAACTTTTTGACGGGGACAGCGCCAACTATTCCCTGGTGATTACCCCAGAAAATGTTAGGGTAAGGCGCATAAATAAAGCAGCATTTGACAGCACAGTAACGCTGTTTATGTACTTTATTTCAAATCCGGACTTGCTAAATCGGAAATTTGATTCATTTGTCACAACATCCAGACTTCTTTATCGTCTCATATTTCAAAATAATCCTCTGGCGGCAGGGCGAATTATTTTTTCACCTGGTGGACGTTATTTCCCCATTGAAGCGCTGGTTACCAGCAATCCGTCGGAGGCCGTTAATTATTTCCTGAATGACCATCCTGTGAGTTACACATATTCAGCCCGCTACCTGATGAATGAATTTATGAAGAAACCAGGTGATGATTCAAACGATTTTATGGGAGTGGCCCCAGTGCAATACCAAACTGCCAGTTATTCTTTGGCCACCCTCTCAGGTAGCGACCGATCCATCATCCAGATTGGATCCCGTTTCACTGGAGCTAATTATCTTCTTGGAAAGCAAGCTTCCAAAAGCAATTTTTTACAGCAGTTTCCCAGGTACAAAATCATTCAGCTCTACACACATTCCTCTGATAGTAGCGATAGGGGGGAGCCTTTGATTTATTTTTCAGATTCAGCCCTCTATTTAAGTGAACTGGTTCCCCAAAATTACCCGATCACCCAACTGATTGTATTATCAGCCTGCGAAACAGGATTGGGCAGGGACTTTAAAGGCGAAGGAATATTTAGTTTCAATAGAGGGTTTGCTGCATTGGGGATACCCGCTGCAATAACTGATTTATGGTCAGTGGACGACGAATCCACCTATCAACTTACCGAGTATTTTTATAAATATCTTTCGGATGGAATGCCAACAGACATCGCATTGCAAAAGGCAAAATTGGAATTTGTCCGCAATGCTTCAACAAGAGGACAATTGCCGTATTATTGGGCTGCTGCAATTCTAGCTGGCAAAACGGATACAATTCATATTAGAAAGGGTAACACTTGGAAAACACTAGGTTTTTTGTCAACATCGTTATTTTTATCATTTTTTCTGATTTGGTTTTGGCGAAAGAGAAAAAACTGAAGCACCACCGGAAATCCGGACCCAAAGCATGTTTCAGCATACTATGTATAACGTCAAAATTTGACAATGAGAATGCATATACGCCGATTTACTTGGTTGACCAATGCATTCTTAAAAAAGATAATAAATCATTGCAATGCCATTCCATTGCATCTTGTATATTACAACTTTGCAAAGATTCATAAAACATTATGTGTCCTACCAGCAATGGAATGAGGATATTATTAGATTAGCGGAGAGTAATTAAAAAATATGAAAGTAGTTTTCTTATTTCTATCATTTTTTTTGAGCAGCTATTCATTTAGCCAATATAAGCCCAACGGTATTGGTGGCAACGCTGACGGACACACCAGCTAACGATAATTTAAACCGACATCTAAACAAAAATATTTATGACAACTCAATTCAAAGATTTAATTAAAAAATCATATTCTGCTTTCAACGAAAGAGATATTGATAAGGCACTTTCAGCAATGCAACCAAATGTGCAATGGTCAAAAGCATGGGAAGGTGGCTACATAAGTGGACACGATGAAATAAAAGAATATTGGACAAGACAGTGGAAAGAGATAAATCCAAACGTTGAACCAGTTGGATTTAATGAAAGGCAGAATGGAAGTTTAGAAGTTGAAGTTCATCAAAAAGTAAAGGACTTACAGGGCAATTCAATGTTCGATGGGACGGTAGAGCATATTTACACTTTTGAAGATGGCTTAATAAAAACGATGGACATTGAACTTGTATAAACGCCCTAATTTTAAATATTTTCAAACTTAGAGACTACCCTTTACCCGGATGCTTGGTTAAGTCTGCACTTAGGGATATCTTTGCCCCTCTTTTTAACAAAAAAAACGGATCGTGGTACACAATTTCAATGCTGGACCCAGCATTTTACCCAAAGAAGTTTTTGAACAAGCCAGCAAGGCCCTCCTTGATTTTAATCATACAGGTTTATCCATCCTGGAGATTGGTCACAGAACATCCTTGTTCCAGGATGTAATGGATGAGGCTATCGCGGCCGTCAAAGAATTGATGCTGTTGGACAAGGAACACGAAGTATTGTTTTTGCACGGTGGTGCTTCTACCCAATTCTTCCAGATACCAATGAATTTATTGAACGAGGATGAAACNNGATTGCGGCGTTTGGGGTACCAAGGCTATTAAAGAGGCAAAATTATTTGGAAACGTTGAAATTGTAGCCTCTTCAAAGGACAAGAACTATACCTATATCCCAAAGGAATTTACCATTCCAGCCTTTGCCAAATATTTTCATTATACTACCAACAATACGATAGAAGGGACGCAGATGCATTTTGTTCCTGATACCAGTATTCCGTTAATAGCAGATATGAGCAGCGATATTATGAGCCGTTCAATGGATTTCAATCGATTCAGCATGATCTATGCGGGAGCCCAAAAAAATATGGGTGCTGCCGGTGTGAATGTCGTAATTGTAAAAAAAGATATCCTGGGCAAAGTAATCCGGAAGTTGCCAGCGATGATGGATTATCGTCAGCACATTGAAGCTGGCTCTATGTTAAATACTCCTCCAGTATTTGCGGTCTACGTTTGTCTGCTGACTTTACGCTGGTTGAAAGCGAAGGGGGGCATTACAGGCATTGAAAAAATAAATGAAAGGAAAGCCAAATTGCTTTATGACACGTTAGACAATCTACCCATCTTCCAGCCTACGGTGGTAAAGGAAGATCGCAGCAAGATGAATGTAGTATTCGTAATGAAGGACGCCGTGTTAGAAAAGGAATTCCTGGCTGTCTGCAAAGAAAATGGTATGACCGGGATAAAAGGACATAGGAACGTTGGAGGGTTCCGGGCATCTTTATACAATGCTCTTCCACTGGAAAGCGTGAAAGCCCTTACAGATCTCATGAAAGAATTTGCCCAACGAAAGAGTTAAATTACAGTTAGACATGGTCAAGATTAAACCCTTCAGAGCAGTAAGACCTAAACCTGGTTTTGCGAAACGAGTTGCTTCGCGCCCTTATGATGTCCTAAGCAGCAGGGAAGCGAAAGCTGAATCAGCAGGCAATCCGGAATCCTTCCTGCACATTACAAAATCAGAAATTGATCTTCCGGATAATATTGACATTCACAGCAAGCAGGTGTATGATAAAGCAAAAGAGAATTTAGAGGCTTTCCTGAAAAAAGGAATTTTGTATAGTGACGATATGGCTTGTTATTATATTTATCAGTTGGTGATGGCCGGGCAGGGTATTGCTGGTGATGGTTGGAACCAGACCGGTCTAGTATGTGTTAGTTCCCTGGATGACTATGAAAGTGGCATTATTAAAAAACATGAACTCACCAGACCCGATAAGGAGTTGGACCGCATAAACCATATAAAAACTACCGGTGCACAAACCGGGAATGTTTTTCTTACCTACCAAACTGATGAAACCCTTCATAAATCGATTGAAGACTGGAAATCAAGCCATCATCCCGAGTATGATTTTATTGCTGAGGACGGCGTCCAGCATATAGTTTGGGTAATCAATGATGATGTCACCAATGATCGCATTACAAAATTATTTGCAGACAGGATTTCCTCTACCTATATAGCGGATGGTCATCATCGTGCAGCCTCGGCTGCCAAGGTTAGAACAGCTTTGAAAGATAAGAACCCCGAACAGGCAGATTATTTTCTAACTACTTTATTCCCTTCTGATCAGCTGCACATTTTGGATTATAACCGGGTGGTCAAAGACCTTAACGGTTTGACCGAAGAAGAATTGTTGAAACGTCTTGAAAAAGATTTTCTGGTTGGAAAAACTGAGAAAGCATTTTCACCCAAGCACCTTCACGAATTTGGGATGTATCTAAATGGGAGCTGGTATGAACTCATTGCCAAAGAAGGCTCCTACCGGGAAGACCCCATTGGTCTGTTGGATGTTACCATCCTTCAAGAAAATGTTCTGGATAGGATCCTTTCTATCCAGGACCCTAGAACAGATAGCAGAATTGATTTTGTTGGAGGTATCCGTGGCCTGGAGGAACTGGAAAAAAGAGTGGACCACGGGGAATGGAAACTTGCTTTTAGCCTCCATCCTGTTAGCATACAGCAACTATTTGACATAGCCGATTCTGGTCAGGTGATGCCCCCGAAATCCACCTGGTTTGAGCCCAAACTCCGGGACGGTTTGTTTACACATCTGATTTACTGATACCAGGACAGTTCCAGCACTAAAATGAAAGCTCTATCTTTGAAGATTATGAAAAGATTAGTTTTTTTACTCGGCCTTTCGGCCTTGTGCGGGTTTTCATTATTTGCCCAAAAACAGGATGTAAATACCTTGCGTGAAACTGCAAAAACATTTACGCGACAGGGTGATTACCCCAACGCAATCGTTGTTCTGAACCGTGCCATACAGGTAGAACCCGGTAACCTTGAAGTCTTGAAAGAGCTTGCCTTTGATTATTACCTCCAGAAAAATTACAGTAAGGCCATAGAAACGGTCAAACCATTGTTGGATCGCAAGGATGCAGATCCCCAATGCTATCAGATTCTCGGCATGAATTACCAGGCCATTGAAGAGAAAAAAGAGTGTGAAAAAATGTACAAACAGGGTATCAAACGTTTTCCGGCCAGCGGGGAATTGTACAATGAATATGGAGAAATGCTATGGGCTAAACAGGATTATGATGCCATCAAACTATGGGAAAAAGGTATTGAATCAGATCCCAACTATTCTTCAAATTATTACAATGCAAGCAAATTTTATTATTTCACCCTTGATAAAGTATGGAGCCTGATATATGGAGAAATCTTTGTAAATCTTGAAAGTTATAGTAAGCGGACGCCGGAGATAAAAGCCATCCTGTCTGATGGGTATAAAAAGCTTTTTTCGGATATCAATCTCCAAAAAAATCAGAACAACAAAAACCCTTTTGTTTCAGCCTATCTTGCTGAAATGAGCAAACAG
The DNA here is from genome assembly GCA_003135585.1 of Chitinophagaceae bacterium. GTDB lineage: Bacteria > Bacteroidota > Bacteroidia > Chitinophagales > Chitinophagaceae > Puia. The sequence continues at coordinate 12,507 of PLCH01000215.1, read as the reverse complement.
GCCTCTGCTGTATCCACGGGAATTACGGCAGAAACTCTAATGTCCCTAAAGGGAAGGTTTATTGTGGATTGGTATGCCAAAAATGCGACCAAATTCCCTTTCCGCCTTTTTGATTACTATCAGCAGCTCCTTAAAGAAGGCATGTTCGATGCCTATAACCAATGGTTATTCGGATCGGTTCAAAACCTGCCGGCATTTCAGAGCTGGATCAATTTACATACGGAGGAATATAACCGATTTATTAATTTCCAGAAAGGTAGAATTTTTAAATTGCCGCCTGGGCAATATTATCGTGGTCTGGTATCCAAATAAAATGAATTGCTATGACCCAACCCACCCGATTGTTTGACTGCATTCAGTACCATCTGGAAGGAACACCCATAAACGATATGCTTGCCGCCAAGGAAAATGGCGAGTGGAAAACTTATAGTACCCGGGAAGTATACGACACAGTGAATCAATTATGTGCAGGCCTTCTCAGGCTGGGCATTAATGGCGGAGACATGAGCCCGGAGGGTCGTGATAAAATTGCTATCCTTTCAAAAAATCGTCCCGAATGGTTACTGTTAGATCTTGCAGTTCAGCAAACCGGGGCGGTCCTAGCACCCATTTATCCTACAATCAATGTAAATGAACTGGAGTTCGTATTGAACGATGCGCAGGTTAAGATGGCTTTTGTAAATGACGAAGAATTGTTCCACAAGATATTAAGTATAAAGGATAAGGTTCCCAGTCTGCAGTCAGTTTATACATTCGAACATGTGATCAATGCCAAGCATTGGAAGGAATTACTGGTAAAACCGGATGATAAGATTCTTGCAAGGATTTTGTCTATTTCCTCCAGCATTAAATATGAGGATCTATCCACTATCATTTATACCTCGGGGACTACCGGGACGCCCAAGGGAGTCATGCTTTCACATAAAAATATTTTAACCAATGTGATGGCCAGCATTAAATGTTTTCCTCCGGGAACGCATTTGCGTGCCCTGAGCTTTTTGCCGCTTAATCATATTTTGGAAAGAATGGTTTCCTACCTGTATATGTTCCGGGGTACCGCCATATATTATGCTGAGAGCATGGATACCATCGGGGAGAATCTGAAAGAAGTGCAGCCTCATATATTCGTGACAGTACCAAGATTGCTTGAAAAAGTATATGACCGCATCATGCAAAAAGGGGCTGAGCTAACAGGTGCAAAAAAGAAGTTATTTTTTTGGGCGCACGGGCTGGCGACAAAATTCGAGATCAATCAGAATCTGGGAATTGGATACAGGCTTCAATTGTCCATTGCAAACAAGATCATTTTTAGTAAATGGAGAGAAGGATTGGGGAATAATATTAAATGTATCGTAAGTGGGGGTGCTGCCCTGCAGGTCCGTCTGGTGAGAATTTTTACCGCTTCACAGATTCCGGTTNNTATGGAAGGTTATGGCCTGACAGAAACTTCACCGGTAATCAGCGTCAACAGATATGAAGTCAAGGACAGGATGTTTGGGTCGGTCGGGCCAATACTGGAAGGGGTGGAAGTGAAAATTGCAGAAGACGGGGAAATACTTTGCAAAGGGCCAAACATTATGATGGGTTATTATAAGCGTCCCGATCTTACTGCTGAAGCAGTGACGGACGGATGGTTCCATACCGGGGACATCGGGATGATGGTCGAAGATAAATTCCTTAAGATCACTGACCGCAAAAAAGAACTGTTCAAAACAAGCGGCGGCAAATATGTTGCACCGCTTCCCATCGAAAATAAATTGAAGGAATCGATGTTCGTAGAGCAGGTATTGGTACTTGGAGCCGAAAGAAAATTTGTTGGCGCCTTGATTGTTCCATCGTTTCCGAACTTAAAGGACTGGTGCAGAAAAAACGGCATTACTTTCACGTCAAATGAAGAAATGATCCATCATCCAAAAGTGCTGGAATTATACAAAGAGATAGTTGAAAGCTATAATAAATATTTTAATCACGTCGAGCAAATTAAAAAATTCGAATTACTTCCTCACGAATGGAGTATTGAAACCGGGGAAATGACACCCAAACTCAGTCTGAAGCGAAAAGTGATCATGGAAAAATACAGGGACGCCATTGAGCGTATATATTCCTAAAGAAATTCTTACATCCAACCATCAATCAAGCTTCTTTTTTATCAATCTACCCAAAGTTTTCAGGCCCTCTTCAGTCTCGGTATCCCAGGGCCTGGCATAGCTAATTCGCAGGCAATTTCCTAACTGTCCCTGAACCGAGAAGATTTGCCCGGGCGCAATGGAGATACCGTGTTTCAAAGCTTCCAGGTTNNGCTTATATGCATTAACCTGACTGTTCAATTCAATCCACAATACAAAACCTCCCTGAGGCCTTGACACCTTAGTATCCTCAGGAAAATATTGCATGATACCCTGAATATAGCGCAGGCATTGGGTGTGTAATGCTTTTCTTAATTTTTTCAAATGATATTCGTACCTGCCGATGCTCAGGAAATGAGCAATAGCAAGCTGTGTTATGGTAGGACTTGTAAGCGTATGAATATTTTTTAGACGCAGGACTTCCCGCGTGAATCTTCCCGGAATGGCCCAACCGATTCTATAACCAGGAGCCAGTGATTTAGAAAAAGAACTGCAATGCAAAACCCATCCTTCCTTGTCAAATGTCTTGCAGGTTTTAGGATGATTACGGCCAAAGTACAATTCACCATAAATATCATCCTCAATCAAAGGGATTCTATGTCTGGTGACCAGTTCTGTCAGTATTTGCTTTTTCTCATCCGGCATACAGCTGCCCAGAGGGTTGTTGAAATTGGGAACAAAAACACAAGCTTTAATGGAAAATTTTTTGATACCCTTCGACAAATGGTCCAGATCAATACCGGTAACAGGATCAGTGGGAATTTCCAGAACTTTTAAACCTAAACTCTCTATGATCTGGAATATGCCAAAATAGGCCGGACTTTCAATAGCAACAGTATCTCCTGCTTTGGTAACGGCCTTCAGACACATTACCAGTGCTTCCATACAGCCAGCAGTTACCACAATATCTTCTTCAGAGAATTTCCCTCCCCAGTTGAAAGCCTGTTTTGCCAGTTGTTTGCGCAGATCTTTATTCCCCTGTATATTTTCATAGGGGAGTGCATGATTCTTAGAGGAACGTAAAGAATGTACGATTGCTTTATTTAGTTTGGCAGCCGGCAATAATTCAACAGGAGGAGCGGCTATTGAGAAATTGATAATATCCTCAGAAGACATATTCTTAAATACAGAGGAAATCATTTCTTGCACACTCACTTCATTTTCTACCGGCTGAGGATCCGAGACCTTCGGTAATTGCGGAAACCGTCGGTAATTGAACCGGACATAATAGCCTGATTTGGGCCTCGCCTCAATCAAACCTTTTCCTTCCAAATAATAATAGGCTTGAAAAGCCGTGCCCATGCTGATTCCGTATTCCTCACTTAGCACTCTTACGGACGGAAGCTTATCCCCTATCTTTAATACCTCCTCGCCGATCATTTTTTCAATGCCTCCCGCTACCTGCATGTACAAATAATCTTCCTGTATCATTTTTTTAGTATCCATAAATCTGATATAGTCAAAATTANNGTCGCCTAAACAGCAAAAAACGGGTTGTGGGGAAAGGAGATTGTCCCCAATTTTACAAGTTGAAATCCGGCGTCCCCGATTTTAAGAAATGAATATTACCTTAATAAAAGATTTAGTAGATGAAAACAATAGGGCTGATAGGAGGAACCAGCTGGGTTTCGACAATTGATTATTACCGTGGGATAAACCAAATCACCAATGAAAGTTTGGGAGGGTTACAATCTGCAAAGATTTTACTTTACTCGGTAAATTTTGCTGAATTCAAACCTGACCCGACAACCGACTGGACAACCATTGGAAAAAAACTGGCTTCAATTGCCAAAACGCTGGAAAATGCAGGAGCCGATTGCATTCTGATTTGTGCAAATACAATGCATATGGTGGCAGACACCGTTCAGTCAAATATTCAAATTCCATTGATCCATATCTTGGAAGAAACGGGCAAAGAAATTAAAGCGCAAAAAGTGAGTAAAGCAGGACTTTTGGGTACCCAGGTCACAATGGAACACTCGTTTTTTAAGAGAAAATTATCGGACTATGGAATTCAAACCCTTATCCCTGATTTGGAAGACAGGCATTTTATTCAAACAACTATATTTTCTGAATTAAATAAAGGGGTTTTTCCGGGCAAGACAAAAGAAAGATATGTAAACATTATTGATAAACTTGTAGAAGGGGGCGCAGAAGGAATTATTTTAGGTTGTACGGAAATCCCTTTGCTTATTAAACAGGAAGATTGCACTGTTCCAACCTTTGACACAACAATGATTCATGTCAGGGCAGCTGTAAGGGAAGCTTTGAATGACGATCAGGAGGATTAAATAACGAATTTTTGAATAGATTGGCAGATATGGGAATTTTCAATTCGGAAAAAATTCTCCGACCTGTGAAGGACTGGCGGATTTACCTGAACAAATAAAAAAGTATACCAGCATGAAAAGCAAACCGGATAGCGTAACTCTTAAAGAAGAAACCCTGGATCCTTCTGACTGGGAGGAAATCCGTTTATTGGGTCATCAGATGATCGATGATATGATGAACTATTTACAAACAGTTCGGGAAAGACCAGCCTGGAAAAAACCTTCCAAGTTTGCCATCAGTAGTCTGCAACAAACGTTGCCTCAGTATCCACAGGATNNTGATTGGTCTATGAAGATTTTCTGACCCAGGTGCTTCCGTTTAATAAAAACAATATTCATCCTCGTTTCTGGTCATGGGTTGAAGGGGGCGGCACCCCGATGGGCATGCTGGCCGATATGCTGGCCAGCGGTATGAATGCCAACCTGGCAATAGGAGACCATGGTCCCATATACGTGGAAAAACAGGTGATCGAATGGAGCAAAGAATTGTTTGGATTTCCAAAAAAAGCAAGTGGAATTCTTACCAGCGGTGGTTCAATAGCAAATATAACTGCAGTGCTGGTGGCAAGAAATAATTTCGATGAAAATATTAAACAAAAAGGCCTTCATGCTGTCCCAGGCCAACTAATCGTTTATGGCTCTTCAGAAACGCACAATTCTCTTTTTAAGGCTGTGGAAGTTATCGGCATCGGAAGTAATAACTTTCGCAAAATTCAGGTAGATGAACATTATAAGATCCGAACCGATATGTTGCATCAGTTGATCCTTGAAGATAAGCATGCAGGCTTACAGCCATTTTGTATTATTGGAAATGCTGGCACGGTGAACACGGGAGCCATTGATGACCTTAATTCACTGGCCAGGATTGCAAAGGAAGAAAATATGTGGTTTCATATTGACGGCGCTTTTGGATCTGTTCCAAAGCTATTGCCTGAATTTGATGATCAATTGAAAGCCATAGAAGCAGCCGATAGCCTTGCCTTTGATTTTCACAAGTGGCTCTATGTAAATTATGAGGTGGGTTGCGTGCTCATCAGAAATGCCGAAGCCCATCGCTCGGCGTTTACCTCGCCTGCAAATTACCTGTTGGCCCATGAGAGAGGCTTGTCATCCGGACCGGACCCCTTCGCCAACTATGGTATGGAATTATCAAGGGGTTTTAAAGCGCTCAAAGTTTGGATGTCGCTAAAGCAGCATGGTATCCGGAAATACGCCCGACTCATTCGTCAGAACCTGGAACAAGCTCAATATTTAGGTCAATTGATAGTACAAAATTCGGAACTGGAATTATTGGCCCCCATTTCATTGAATATCGTATGTTATCGTTACAATCCCGGTAACACAAGAGAAGAAGATCTAAATATGCTCAATAAAGAAATTCTTATGCGCATGCATGAAGAAGGGGTAGCAACACCATCTTACACCCAGCTAAAAGGAAAATATTCTATTCGGGTTGCTATCACCAATCATCGCAGTCAAAGAGAAGATTTTGATGTGTTGGTGCAGGCTACCTGCAGGCTGGGAAATGAGATAAAACATTGAAACAATTCAAAGAAAATGAATCAAAATGTCTTACATATCATAAAATATCAGGACGAACATCAACCTTTTTTTGAACGGATAAATCGCAATTGGATCGAAAAATATTTCGGGTTGGAGCCAAAGGATGATTTCGTTTTAAGACATCCAGACAAAGCAATACTCCAACTGGGTGGAAGCATATTGCTGATAACCTCCGATAAGATTTTGGCAGGGACGGCAGCCCTGAAGAAAATAAATGATGGTGATTATGAATTAACGAAAATGGCAGTGGATGAACCATTCAGGGGAAAGGGATTGGGTAAGGCATTATGCAAAGCAGCCATTGAAGAAGCAAGGTCCGCTGGAGCAAAAAGGATCCTATTATACTCAAATACATTGTTAAAGCCTGCCATTCAATTATACAAAAAATTAGGCTTTACTGAAATACCGTTGGAAAAAGGAATCTATGCGCGCAGTGACATCAAAATGGAATTGTGGTTAACGAATGTTTCTGTTATACGAGCTGACATTAGTCATGCGGATGCCATTGCATCCATTGGCCGGGAATCCTTTCATGATGCCTTTATAGATTTTTTTATTAAACAAGTGGACATGGATCATTATTTGGATTATACGTATGAAATCCAAAAAATAAAAACCAGTATTGCCAAGCCGAATAATGTATTCTTTCTCGCCTTGCAGGATGGCGAGCCAATAGGTTTTGCCAAGGTAAAGAGGCAATCACAACATTCTTTGCTGGCCGGCGACCGGCATATGGAATTACAAAAAATATACTTGCGAAAAATTCACCACAGGGAGGGCATAGGTTCAACGCTGATGCGATCAGTCACCACCCTCGCTGCCGAATTAAAACCAGCCTATATTTGGCTCGATGTCCTTATCGGTAATACAAGCGCAATTAATTTCTACGCAACAAAAGGCTTTAAAAAATTCGGGACGCATTTTTTTACAATCGGATCCCAGACTTTTGAATTTCATATTATGGCCCTGCCGTTGAGTTCTGGAACATCCATCCATTTGTCCGCTGCCCATGCTGTAAGCGAAGAAAATCCGAGCAAACCTACCAGTTAACAAGCCGGGTAACAAAGGATATTATTAAAGAATTTTATTGAGATCAATCATTTTCTAATTTTTAGGCAGCCCAGAATCATCCATACATACACATACAGACCGTCTCATCATTTTTCCGAATTTGCATTGGAGCTAGGTTATACCAGGCCTTTTGGATTTGTATATCATACCTATCTCCCGGCTTTCCTTTACCATTTTGTGATTGCCAACCAAAAAAAAGAAACTAATTTTCCATAATCATAAAACCATTTGTTTACAATGGAAAAAAAATTAGCAGGCCAAATTGCTATTATAACCGGAGCAAGTTCGGGAATCGGCGCAGGGGTGTCAAAGGCTCTGGCAGCAGCCGGGGCAACCGTTGTGGTTAACCATCCTGTCGCAGCCACCAAGAACGCAGCCGAGGCAGTACTGTCAGAAATCAAAAATGAGGGGGGCACAGGAATGACTTACCAGGCCGACGTCAGCAAGGAAGAAGAAGTAAAAAAAATGTTTTCCGAAACCATTTTCCAGTTTGGAACCGTTGATATTCTCGTAAACAATGCGGGCCTGCAACGGGATGCCCCCTTTACCGAAATGACGCTCGAGCAATGGAATTACGTACTAAGCGTGAACCTGACAGGACAATTTCTTTGCGCGAGAGAAGCCATCAGGGAATTTATAAGAAGAGGGATTACGCCGGAAAAATCGAAGGCTGCCGGAAAGATCATCTGTATGAGCAGCGTTCATGAAGTGATACCCTGGGCAGGCCATGCCAATTATGCGGCAAGCAAGGGCGGCATCATGTTACTGATGAAAAGTATTGCTCAGGAATATGCCGGGCACAAGATCCGGATCAACAGCATTGGCCCCGGCGCAATTAAAACACCCATCAATCGGGCGGCCTGGGAAACGCCGGAAGCAGAAAAAAAACTGCTTGAACTGATACCTTACCAACGGGTAGGTGTAGTTGAAGATATAGGTGCAGCAGCGGTCTGGCTGGCAAGCGATGATGCAGACTATGTGAACGGGATAACGCTGTTTGTTGACGGAGGAATGACTTTGTATCCGGGGTTCAGCACAAACGGGTAAGCAAATAATTTTAATTGAGAAAAATTTATGAACATCGAGTAGCATCGCCTGGAAAATTAAGCCTGGAAAAAATGGGGTCCCTATCTTACCGAACGTCAATGGGGAACGGTTCGGGAAGATTACAGTGAAGACGGAACGGCATGGTCCTATACAACGCATGAAATGGCCCGCAGCAAGGCCTGGCGTTGGGGGGAGGAAGGATTGGGAGGTATCTCAAATAACAAACAGGATCTATGTTTTGCGGTCAGCCTGTGGAATAAAAAAGATCCCATCCTTAAAGAAAGACTATTTGGCCTGACGGGGGATGAAGGTAATCACGGTGAAGATGTAAAAGAAATTTACTATTATCTCGATTCCACTCCTACGCATTCTTACATGAAGATGCTGTACAAATATCCCCAAGGTGAATTTCCCTATCACTGGCTTTTGGAAGAAAATAAAAGAAGGACAAGAACAGATCCTGAATTCGAACTAATGGACACGGGTATATTTAATGAGAACAAATATTTCGATGTTTTCATTGAATACGCAAAGGCCGATATCGAAGACATTCTTATAAGGATTTCGGTTTACAACAGAAGCAAAGAAGACGCTGCGGTCAATGTATTGCCCACATTGTGGTTTCGGAATAGATGGGTTTGGGGTTATGATGATTATAAACCCCGAATGTTTGGTGTGGGCACCGACGTGATAGAAATGCAGCATAGAAGCCTTGGGTGCTACAAGCTCTATTGCAAAGGTTGTAATGAACTGCTTTTTTGTGAAAATGAGACGAATAACCCAAAACTTTACCAGTGGGACGATAAGAAAAAATATTACAAAGACAGCATCAATGACTTTATCATACACCATGCTGCATCCCTTAACCCTGACAGAAGCGGGACGAAAGGATCCGCCAATTATGACCTGCATATAAAAGCAGGACAGTTTCAAACTATCCAGCTTCGCCTGACTAAAAACGATCCCGAAAGCCCCTTTGGTGATTTTGACTCGGTTTTTAATCAGCGGATAGAAGAGGCGAATTCATTTTACAATGAAATACAAAAGGAAATTAAAACTGAAGATGAAAAACTTATCCAGCGGCAGGCTTTTGCAGGCATGTTGTGGAGTAAGCAATTTTATTATTACGATATGCCCCAATGGTTAAAGGGGGACCCGGCGCAGCCGCCGCCTCCGGCTAAACGTCTGACGGGAAGAAACCATGAATGGCGCCATCTGCACAACGCTGATATTATCTCGATGCCTGATAAATGGGAGTATCCCTGGTATGCTGCGTGGGACCTTGCCTTTCACTGTATTACTTTTTCGCATATTGATGCCGCTTTTGCCAAGCAGCAGCTGCTTTTACTCACCCATGAATGGTACATTCATCCCAATGGACAGTTGCCTGCATATGAATGGGCCCTTAGTGATGTAAATCCACCGGTGCATGCGTGGGCTGCCTGGAATGTGTATGAATTGGACAGGCACGCTAATCAGGATAAGGGAGATACAGCATTTTTAGAAACCATATTCCACAAACTATTGATCAATTTCACGTGGTGGGTCAACCGTAAGGATGCGGAAGGGAACAATATTTTCGAAGGTGGATTTTTAGGAATGGATAATATTGGTTTGTTTGATCGAAACAATGCCAACCTGCCTGACGGAGGACAATTGGAACAAGCGGATGGTACCAGCTGGATGGCAATGTATTCACTGAATCTGATGCGCATCGCCCTCGAACTGGCAAAAACCAACCCTGTTTACCAGGACATGGCAACCAAGTTTTTCGAACACTTCCTTTACATCGCAGCCGCCATGGCAAGCATGGGAGAAAATGCCGCAGGCCTCTGGGATGAGGTAGATGAATTTTTCTATGATATTATTAAGTTTACGGACGGAAGAACAATCCAATTAAAAACCCGCTGCATGGTCGGACTGATTCCATTGTTTGCAGTGGAGGTACTGGATGATGAGATATTGCAATCCCAGCCCGAATTTGCAGAGAGATTGCGCTGGTTTCTGAACAATCGTCCGGATCTTGCCAGCCTGGTTTCGCGATGGCATGAAAAAGGCAAAGGGGAAAAGCATCTTTTATCCCTGTTGAGAGGTCACCGCATGAAAAAAATCCTTTACCGCATGCTGGATGAAACCGAATTCCTGAGTGAATATGGAATCCGTTCCCTATCAAAATACCATGATCACCATCCTTATGATCTCAATATCAACGGTGTCACACTCAGCGTGCAATATAGCCCGGCAGAGTCTACGTCGGCCTTATTCGGCGGGAATTCTAACTGGAGAGGACCTATCTGGATGCCAGTGAACATTTTGATCATCGAGTCTCTTCGACGGTTTTATCATTATTACGGGGATGATTTTAAAATTGAATATCCGTCGAATTCCGGTCAATATTCTTCGCTGGCAGAAATTGCAAATGAGCTTTCCAAGCGTTTGGCCAGCCTGTTTTTGCGCGACGACAATGGCAGAAGGCCTGTTTTTGGAGATAGCACCAAATTCCAATTAGATCCGCATTTTAATAATTACCTGTTGTTTTTTGAATATTTCCACGGTGATAATGGAAGGGGTGTTGGCGCCTCTCATCAGACGGGATGGACCGGGCTAATAGCCAAGGTTCTGCAACCAGGAAAACCGTCCTGAAGGGTGGCTATTCAGGTTTGTTAATAAAAAAATGATATAGGATTTAGCAAATATTAGAGAAAAAATGTATCTTTTGGTATACCGGCGTTTCTCCTCTATACCCGTTTGAACACTATATTCAACTACTGCTTCCTACCAATGAAAATGATTTTTTAAAATCTAAATCGGGCATTATGAAACTTCATCAGTCACCTTTTGTAAACAAGAGAAAGAAAACAATTGAATTTCACATCCTTATCAATTCTGCCTCCCACATTTCCCTTGCCGGGACATTTAATCATTGGGCCCATGAGGGATTAGAGATGAAATCTGTTAAAAATGGTATTTGGAAAATTGAAATCCCCATGCTTCCCCAGGGTAAATACCATTATAAATTTTTTATTGATGACAGGATGTGGATGGAAGACGTTCAGAATCCTTATCGCGAACCCGACGGGGTTACAGGATGGAATAGTGTGTTAACGGTGTGATATCGGTCAGGCATTGTTATACACTTTATACAAACTTTCTCTTAAAGGCGATCCCTTGTCACTGCAGATGAATTCAAGGATATCTGCAACCTGTTCAGCCTTTACCCAATTCTGAGGATTGGCGTCCGGCATATTTTTCCTGTTCAGGGCCGTATCCAGGGTACTGGGTACGACGACGGATGCCACTACATTTTTTCCTTTTGAATCCGCATTTACCAATTCAGCCAATTTGAATAACAAGGATTTGGTCAGGGCATAAGCTACAGCAGTTTTCCCCTGTTCGGCTTTCAGGGCCGGACGTGCACCGATAAATACCAGCCGGCCATACCCGTTGGTCAACATATGTTGAAGCAAAGAACGGGTAATAAAAAAAGCCGTTTCGAAATTCAAGGAATACAAATTTTTCAGATCCTCTCCGCTAGTCGATTGCAGATTCCCCGCTGAAAAACCGCCTGCCAGCATCAGTGCGCCCTCAACAGATTTATATTTTGAAATCATCTCCGGTACAAAAGAATTTACTTCCGATTCATTGACCAGGTTAACGGATCGCAGTTCAAAATCGGGATTGCTCCCGGCAAAATCCAGATGGGTGCCGGAATGATCAACGGCGATTACCCTATATCCTTCAGCCAAAAATTTTTTTACAGTAACTGTACCCAGGTTGCCATTGGCACCGGTTATGATAATTGTTTTGGGCATGATGATTCCTGTTTGCTATTTTGCCAATAATATTGAAAGCATTTTATCCGCTACCAGTTGGTTACCCTGTTCGTTCAGATGCACCCCGTCCAGCGTCAAAATCCCTGATTCCTTGTTTCCCGGATTATTTTTAAGTTCATAGGTATGAAAAATTTCACGCAGGTCAATCAAACCACAATTGTTATTTTTAGCAATATTTCGAATAATTTGAGAATATTTATTCAAATCCCCGTCCTGCTGGTTAGTAAAATCAATTTTTTCTCCAATCGTTGAAGGCGTGCAAATAAACACATTTATTTTTTTTGCCTGTAATTTTTTAATGATGGCAATATAAAACTTCTCAAATTTGTCAGGATCGGTCCCGGTTCCAAAAGATTGTTTGTGCCATACATCATTTACACCTACCCAAATTACGACCGCATCAGGGTTTTTTGATAGCACATCATCATCCATACGGAGGTAAAGGTCATACACTTTGTTGCCGCCGATACCTGCACCCATCAAATCATACTGGTTTGCCAATCCTTTCTGATCCAAGGCTTCTTTCATTTTTGTAAT
>PLCH01000321.1 GCA_003135585.1 Chitinophagaceae bacterium | reverse complement strand
TGATATGGTCCGGGGTAGTGCCGCAGCAACCCCCTACTATATTTACAAATCCCTGCTTTGCCCATTCCTCAATGAAATGGGCCGTTTGCTCGGGTTGCTCATCATATTCCCCCATCGCATTGGGCAAACCTGCATTTGGGTAAGCCGAGGTATAACAGGCGGCAATCTGCGATAGCTCTTCAATATGAGAACGCATTTCTGCTGCACCAAGTGCGCAGTTCAGACCGATACTGATGGGTCTGGCATGCATCACCGAAGTATAAAATGCTTCCAATGTTTGTCCGCTCAAGGTGCGCCCGCTTGCATCGGTGATCGTTCCGCTGATCATGATGGGTAATTCCTTTTGTTTGGTATCGCGAAAATATTTTTTTATTGCGTAGATGGTTGCTTTCGCGTTCAGTGTATCAAAAATGGTCTCAATCAGCAGGAGGTCCACTCCCCCGTCAACTAACCCTTTCACCTGTTCGTAGTAAGCTTCCACGACTTCGTCAAAAGTTACGGCGCGGTAACCCGGATTGTTGACATCGGGTGAAAGACTCAATGTTTTGTTCAGGGGCCCGATAGCCCCTGCTACAAATTTCGGGCTATCAGTGGATTTCCTGAATTGATCGACTGCCTGCCTGGCACATTTGGCCGCAGCCACATTCAGTTCATATGCCAAAGATTGCAAACGGTAGTCAGCCTGCGCAATTACAGTACTGCTGAAAGTATTCGTTTCAATAATATCTGCACCTGCCTCAAGGTACGCGGTATGGATATTCCTGATAATTTCAGGTTTTGTCAGGCTTAATAAATCATTGTTCCCTTTCAGGTCACCTGCCCAATCCCTGAACCGCTCCCCCCTGTAGTCTTCTTCTTTTAAATTATGGCGCTGNNCGATCATAGTGCCCATAGCCCCGTCAATGACGAGTATACGTTTTTCCAATTCTTTTTGTATTTCACTCATATGAAATAATTTTTAGCCTGCCTTGATTAACAAAGAGAAATAAACTGAAAGGGAGTGACCCTAAAAACGTTGGGAAGATGAAGATTGAGTGAAGCTTCCTTAGCGTTTATTAGTTCAATTTACCCTTTGGCTGCCCTGCTTTTTCAAGCTCCCGGGCCAACCAGGCTGAACAATAAACAAATCCGCCTGGCAGAGTGCAAAATTAATAAAACTGGAGGTAAAATCAAAACCCTAAGTTACCGGCCTGAAACATAGTTTTCTACCGGAAGCCGGTTGGTTATGGAGCGTGCAAGCGTCATTTCATCTGTGTATTCCAGTTCTCCCCCAAAGGAAATGCCGCGGGCAATGGTTGTTATTTTGGTATCGGAAGGAAACAGTTTTTTCTGAATATAATAAATGGTCGTATCACCCTGGATATTAGGGCTTAGGGCAAAGATGACTTCCTGGACAGCGTCCTTATGGACCCTGCTTATCAAAGGTTCAATGTTCAGTTGATTGGGTCCCACGCCGTCAAGGGGAGAGATGATGCCACCCAGGACATGATAAGTGCCACTGTATTGCTGGGTACTTTCTATTGCAATCACGTCCCGGATGGTTTCTACCACACAGATCAATTCCTGCCTGCGCATGGAGTTTGCGCAAATGGAACAGATGTCTCCATCTGCTACGTTGAAACATCGCTGACAAAATTTGATCTCCTGCCGCATTCTGATAATGATCTCACCAAAACCCTGTACAGAGGAAGGGTCCTGTTTGAGGAGGTGCAATACAAGCCTAAGCGCGGTCTTTTTGCCAATTCCTGGAAGTTTGGCAAATTCATTGACGGCATTTTCCAGCAGGGATGACGAGAATTGCATGTTGTAAAGATAAGAAATAGCCGTGGACGGCTAAAGGGTAATATCGACCTCATTATCCCAATCGGCCTTTACATTCAGGGGCTTCCGGGAAGGGGTCCTTATCAATTGTACTTTTTCAGGCTGTCTGTGTTTGAAAAAATCACCCGGGTCCCACACCCCATTTTTATTGTCATCGTATAGAATACGCATTTCATATTCGCCGGGCTGAAATAATTTGCCTTCATATTTCTGTGAATGCAGAGGGACACTCAGTTTTATTTCATCTTTCTGGATGAATTGCAAAACCGGGATCCGGCTAAGATCCAGGTTGGAAAACCGGATAACAAGATGCCCGTAATCACTTTCTTTTTTGGTTTGAAAATTCAGCGTGTCTGTCTTTGTTAATTTTCTTCCGGCTGTATCTTCAGCAAATTCTTTTTCAGCGATAAGGTGATATTTTATACCGATCGCCCAATTATAAACCAGGGTAATCTTTTTGCCGGTGGAATCCATCCGGAAATGGCCCTGGGAAATATCTTTAAAATTTTCATCTGTAAACTGGATTTTGGAAGAATCGAATGTTCTCAGAGGGGCTGGAAAGGATATCTCCAGGTTGACCAATAAATCAAGAAAGCCGTTGTTTAAGTTTGTCTGCAAGATCAGGCGTTTATCCTTATCGGGGGCTTTTGGCTTGGAGGCAGCCAACGGTGTGGCTTTTTTTGGAGGCTTTGAACCTGTTGTATCCGCAAATGCATAAAGGGTAATAGGTCGATTGTACCCATGCAGTACAACCGGAGAATCAGCAAAAGCAAACAGTTGGGTTTTTGAAGTGTATCTTTTTAAACCTGCTTCGTCTTTCAACGCATAGATGGCATAAACTCCCTGGGCTAGATTGCGGAAAATGAAATTGCCCCCGCTGTCCAGACGGGTGAAATAACGCGGACGTTCCTTCACAACGGCCGAATCCTGCAGGTTTCTGTGCAGCATTACGATCAGGGTACTGTCGGTTTTGCCTGTTGTGGCAAGCACAACATTACCGCTTAACTGGAGGGAATCAAGGTAAGAGCCTGTTGAAAAAACATAGGTGAAATTCTTCAGAATATTTCCTTCATTTATATCGCGGATGGCCTTTCCGAAGTTAAGTGAATAAGTTGTATTGGGCTCAAGGGTATCTTTTAACTTAACGGTTAGAGTTCTTAATTTGGAATCTATAATGGGCTCGGTCTTGGGTACAGGTGATACCACAAGATTTTCGCGGATATCCTTTAATTCAATATATTCATCAAAATTGAATATTATCTGGTTGGATTTGAAATGCTTGCTTGAATCCTTCGGATCCACGCTGATAAGCCTGGGTGGAATGGAATCTCTGGGTCCGCCTGTAGGAGGAATAATATTTGCGCAACCTGTCAGAACCACGAATTTTGAAACCAGCAGGAGGAGGATCAAATAAGATAGTAGTTGCTTCATTTATATTCCTGTCTTCAATAACTGCAAACTTAATCGTCTGAAGGCGGAATTCAACAGATTTATAATATTATTAACGCGATNNAAAATAAATAGGTTATAGGAATAAGGGCCTCTGGAAAAATAATTTAAACGCTTACGATTTCTACCAAACGGGCATCAAACTTCTTCTTCTTCCTCCTCGTGCAAGGCTATGGCCAGGTTATTTGTTTTTACAAAATTGCACCAATGGCAGTCTTGAGAACCACAGCCTATATAAAATTCGCGGTTTTGTATTTTCTGCCATGAGCTGCTGATCTGTTGTTTAACGGTAGTGATGTCTTCAGGAAGGATAAACAATTTTTCTTTCCGGTAATTTTTCCTGTTGTCAGGTTCAATAAAATCAAATTCTGTGCTTATTACCTTCCAGTCATTGTGTTTGGATTCATCCACCAGTAATTCGTAAAACACCGCCTGCCTCCAGTAATCACCGCCCTTGGGTTCTTTTTCATTGGGCGGCGAAAGCTTGGACCTGGATTTGTCCGGATCACCGGTTTTATAATCCACCACGTTCACCGATTTTCCGTCAAATTCAAGCTTATCCAGTTTGCCCTTCAATGGAATGCCGTTGACTACTACATTGCGGATATTGCGCTCTATGACAACTATCCTGTTCCAGCTATTTACATTCCTGTCATAGTAATCAGGCAATACTTTATGACCATATTCTAATCTTCTTTCAAATTGCTCTTTGGTAAAACTTTCCCGGTGACGATGCATATACCAGTCAAAGTCCTTGATAAGGGCTTCCTTTGCCGGGAACTCCTTTCCTGTCTTCAGCATGTTGCGGAACAATTGTTCCAAAGCATAATGTACCGCAGAGCCGAATTCGGTTGACTCATTTTTGGGAGATGGGATTCGTAAAAGATTCTTGAAATAAAATTCCAGCGGGCATTTCAAATAATTGTTGAGGGCTGTAACATTCATTACAAATTTTTCCAGCAGCCTGCCTACAAAGTCTTCCTCCATCTGTTCAATTTCCGGCGCCTCACCTGAAAATTGTAAGGAGCGGAAGGATGTTAATGACTCGGCGTCCATGAATACTTTCTCTACCGGCAAAGGATGATGCTCCTGTATTTCAGCAATAAACATAGAAGGCTCAGATTCCTTGCCATCGGGCCTGAAGCGTGCATATGAAATCAGAAGGTGAACTTCTGCCCTGGTTAATACAACGTAGAACAATCTTCTTAGCTCCTCATCCTCCCTTATTTTTGGCTGGGTAATAAAGATGTTATCGGGGAAGCTGTAACCCACCCCAGGCTTGCGTTTTTTCTCCCAGGTGGAGGCATTGCATCCTGCAAAAAATACATATTCAAATTCCAATCCCTTTGAGCCGTGTGCGGTTAATAAGTTGACTCCCTTCTCGCTGCCACTTATTTTTACCAGCGGCAGGTCCAGCTCTTCTTTTTNNGTTCAAGAGTGTTAACCAATTGCTGCAGGCTTAAAAAAGGGTTGCGCCTTGTCTCTTCTTTTACAAAATCGAATAAATTGGTCAATACCTGCATCTGCCACACTTTGTCGGGGCCTTGCATGATACTATTGAGGACTCCCGCCTCCCGGATGCAATTTTCAAACAAATGCTGAAGCGTTGTATTTGGAACATCTGCAAGTAATTTCTCCAGGACAGCTCCTGCGGATTTCAATCCTTCATGGATCCCTTTTGAAAAAAGGTCTTTTGGAGGTTCATTGGACTTTTCAAATAATAACCGGCGCAAGGAGGTTTCATTTTCAGTGAAGCGTTGATCAGCGACTTCCACGGTTAGTTTTGCAATTTCCATTGGAGGGATATTGAACCAGTCGAAATGAAGAATTTCAAAAAGCATTTCGTCCCCGCCAAAAGGTATATCATGCTCTGCCGCGAGCCATTTTAATAATAAGATAATTTTCCGGGCAAAGGGGATTTCCAATATGTTCAGGCTACGCTTACTGTATACCGGTATATTCAGAAGGTTGAAATACCTAGTTATTTCCTCACCGTATTTATTTTCTTTGTAAATGATACCGATTCGCCCTGGTGCAACATCCTGTTCGATCAGCTGGCGGACATGCAATGTAATCCCCACCATTTCCTGTTCCTGGGTTTCGTATTCTTTGACCAGGGGAGGATGATCAAAACTCCTGCGTTTCGGATTGGAGGATATTAGTTCTTTGCTTAAACCGGGCATTTGGTTTACCAGTCTTTCCTCGTTGCGGCTGATAAGGGATTTGGATACATCGAGAATGGGTTGGGTAGAGCGATAATTATGAGTTAGTATGACTTTGAGCAGGTCATTTTTGTAGCTGTTTGAAAAAGCGAGCATATTTTCAAGGTTGGCGCCCTGAAACCGAAAGATGCTCTGGTCATCATCACCCACCACAAAAACATTCGGTTTATCCCAGTAGCTGATCAACAATTCCACAATATGGTTTTGGGTTCCGCTGGTATCCTGGTATTCATCAACCAGGATGTACAGGAATTGCTCCTGGTAGCGGCGGATCAACGATTCATTTTCTCCAAAAGCTTTTNNTGTCATCAAAATCATACCGGTTGCGGCTGCGCATCAATTGTTGGAATCTCTCAAATTCGTTTACGGCTGCCTGTAGTTTTTCCATCTTCAGCTTCGCTTCTTCAAACTTGTCTTTTCTCAAGTCCCCCTTATTGTAATGTGAGTATTTTTTCTTATATGTAAAATCCTCCCGATTGGGTAAATCACCTAGATATTCGGCTATCTTTTCCTGGACATAGGCAGGTGTCCATCCCTCCTTTTTCATGATACTGAAAAGGGATTGCAGGTTTTTGATCTCGTAGTATACGTCTCCGCGATATCTTTTTAGAACGTGATCCTTGGGGAATGAATCAATCAGTTCCTTTAATAGGCCGATACGCTCCAGATCGGAAATCGGGTCCAGCGCGGTTTTATCAAAAAGGGACAAATTTTCCTGGATAATATCGTTGCAAAATGCATGGAAAGTGTAAATATTTACTTTATAGGCATCCGGACCGATAAATGACACCAATCGCCTACGCATGGCCAGCACGCCTGCATCTGTATAGGTTAGACACAATATATTTTCAGGTGAAGTATCGGTTTCAATTAGTATTTTTCCCACCCTTGCACTCAGGATTTGGGTTTTACCGGTTCCCGGACCGGCTATAACCATTACCGGACCTTCTATGGTATCGACGGCGAGTTTCTGCTGTTCATTCAGCAAGCCGTATTCTTCCCTGAATTTCTGATTGATTTTTTCCCTGTTCATCGACATCACCCAAAGGTACGCATGTTCAAAATACCCTGAATTTTGCCTTTTTAAACGGGAGCCCGGTCAGCAATGTATTAAAAATTGGAAAGTTTCTTATTCTTGGAATATTATTATCCCCTTTTTGTCGTTATAGAAATTACAATCCGAAATATGAAAAGCCATCAAACTTTTAAGTTATTCATTGTTGAAGACGACGTGTGGTACGGATCAATGCTTGAACATTATCTTTCCCTTAATCCTGAGTACGAAGTCAAAAGGTTCGAATCTCCCGGAGATTTTTTTGCAATGTTACATGAGAATCCTGACGTTGTTACTTTGGATTATTCGCTTCCCGATTGTGATGGTTCGGAGGTACTTAGAAAAATAAAGCAGCACAATCCGGATATTCAGGTAATAATTATTTCGGGTCAGGAAGACGTTGCAACAGCCATAAACCTCTTAAAAAATGGAGCATTTGATTATATAGTCAAAGATGATGATACCAAGGACCGTCTTTGGAACAGCATTTTGCACTTGCGGGAGATCAGCAACCTGAAACTGGAAGTCGAAAGCCTGAAGACACAAGTTGGACGCAAATATGATTTTTCCCAATTGATTGTTGGAAAAAGTGATGCCATAAATAGAGTATTTGCGCTCATTGAGAAAGCTTCGAATACCAATATTACAGTTTCCATTACAGGTGAAACAGGCTCGGGAAAGGAAATGGTGGCAAAAGCCATTCACTATAATTCAGAAAGGCATAAACAGCCCTTTGTAACGGTGAACGTAGCTGCCATTCCCAGGGATCTCATAGAAAGTGAATTATTCGGGCATGAAAAGGGCTCGTTTACGGGTGCGGTAACCCGCCGAATCGGAAAATTTGAAGAGGCAGACAAAGGCACTTTGTTCCTGGACGAGATCGGAGAACTGGATATCAACCTGCAGGCAAAATTATTGCGGGTATTACAGGAAAGAGAAATTACTAGGGTCGGTGGCAACGCGGTAACAGCGATTAACGTCCGAATCATAGTGGCAACCCATAAAAACCTTCTTGAAGAAGTAAAAAACAAGAATTTCAGGGAAGATTTATATTATCGCTTAATCGGTTTACCGGTGCAATTACCTCCTTTGAGGGAAAGAGGGAACGACATAATTATTCTGGCTAAAAATTTTGCAGACGATTTTTGCAAGGAAAATAAGCTGCCAAAGAAAAACCTTTCACCTGAAGTACAGCAAAAATTGTTGAGTTATCCTTTTCCGGGTAATGTTCGTGAACTTAAATCCATAATGGAGCTGTCAGTCGTGATGGCCGACGGGGATACCATTCTTCCTGAACATATTACGCTGAATATATCCACCAGCATTAATGATCTGCTTAATAAAGAAACCAGTTTGAAAGAATTTGAAACCCAGATCATTCAGCATCACCTTGATAAATTTGACAATGATGTCCTGCTGGTTGCAAAAAAACTTGATGTTGGTAAATCAACTATTTACCGAATGATTCAGAATGGTGAGTTAAAGGTGAAATAGGTTTGGGATTCCATATCATCTAAGAGAAAAATTATGTTGGTAAATGAGATTGATTTTAAAAGTCTGGGGAAGAAAAAAATATTGGTGGCAGAAGATGTCGAACTAAACCAATACCTTATAAAAAAGATCCTCGAGTCATGGGGCTTCGAAGTCGTTATTGCATGCAACGGGTCTGCTGCCTTACAGGTATTTCAGCAGGATTCTTTCGACTGTATATTAATGGATGTACAAATGCCTGTAATGGATGGCATTCAGGCGACCCAATTTATCAGGGAGTTACCTGACCCGGTTAAAGCAGCTGTCCCTATTATTGCATTTACAGCAAATACGCTTCAGGGGGACAAGGAAGAATATATAAAGGCGGGGATGGATGACTATCTGGCCAAACCTTTTGATGAAAAAAATTTATTCCTGGTTATTTCAAGAAACCTTGCTTCAAAGAATCCCTTGGATTCAACCAGTTCAGCAGCCAAGACAAATAATAAAATGAACAAAGATCTTAATTCGGATATCAGGTTGTATGATTTGTCACTGGTCGAATCAGTATCAGGGGGCGATGCGGGATTTATAAAAAAAATGATTGTGCTGTTTATTAAAACAGTTCCTCAAAATGTGCAGGAGCTGACCAAGGGGCTTGAGACTGAGAATTGGGAACAGGTAAGGAAAATGGCCCACAAATTAAAATCCACGGTTGACTCCATGGGCATTAAGTCCATTCATGATGAAATAAGACTGGTTGAATCAAATGCCAAGCAGCAGGTATCTCTCCACGAAATTCCCGCAATGATTCATCACATAGAAGCCGTTATCAATAAATGCATTAAGCAATTGCAGGCAGAAATTGGATAATCTTTCCCATTTATAGAATTGCCCACTTACTCTCACATTCATATAGTACTGAAAATCAAAAGTTTAATAGATCGCAGTTTGCGGCATAGTTTTCATACATGTTAGTTATCAACATTATGCAAATGGAACCGAAAAACTACCCAAGGATTTTTATAGTAGAAGACAACCTGCTGTACCAGCAACTGATAGCCAAAGAGCTGGAATCCTTATTCGGAGAAATTCACTTTTTTACAAAAGGCGAAACCTGCCTGGAAGCGCTGGGTAAAGACCCTTCCATTATTATCCTCGACTATGACCTGGAAGGGGAGATAAATGGATTGGATACAATGAAAGAAATTAGAAAATTCAANNAAAAATTTGAATAATTCGGAAAATGTTATTCAATATGGTTTTTTTGATTATCTCGAAAAAAGAGACCATTCCTTCAGCTTGTTGAGGCAGATGGTATGCGCAACCTATCATTCATTACCCGAACAAAAAAAATTATAGTGATAAACTTCTTTGGACGGAAGTTTTCAAATAGAATTTTATAAAACATCAAGGCTGTTCGTACCCTTCATATCCCTGCAAAAAAATACCCTTAACCTAAATCAGGTNNGCTAAGCTAACAATGTTACTCCTGCCTGCATCCGGTTTGATTTTTTTAGGGGCCCATCCATCCAATAAGATAAAAACAGCTTGAATCCCTGAATAAACACTATCCGACAAATCGATTAAGTCTTCATTGAATGAAGGAATCAAAAAACCAAACCCTATTAGGGTTTTAGAATAGCTCCATTGTTTCGACAAGGATCGCGCGACCCGGGCCGGGAAATTTGGTTATAATGTATTTTTACCTTGCATTATCCGGGTATCCTGGAAATATATTTTTCAATCTGCTTGATCTGGTCAACGATCTGCTGAGTGGTTGGTTTTAGGGCTTTGGCTTTGCGGAAAAATTCTTTTGATGCCCTGAATTCTCTTTTTGTCATCATAATGGAACACAACTGTAAATAAGCTGCTGCCTGGTTTTCTTTATCAGGAAGCCCTTTTCGAAGTGCCTGCCGGATATAGCTTTCTGCCTGCCGTAAATCATTTTTTTGCATATACAACATCCCCATTTGTAAGAGACTGGCACCTTCGGCTTCTTTCATAGGCATGCCGAGATCCAATCCTTTTTTCATGTTTTTTTCGGCACCGTCAAAATCCTGCTTCATCATAGCCAGGTTTCCCTTCAATGTATAATAAACGGAACGTACAGGTTTATACAAAAGATCGGGGAATTTTATGGAATTCAAAACTTTCTCTGCCCCTTCCACATCACCCGCCTCCATATATTCCTGTATAAGACGCAAGGGTCCGAAAAAAAAATGACCAAATAGAAACACAACACCAATCAGGTAAGGAATAAATGCTGGCCAGAAACTACTTAAAATATTGGTAATGATTGCAATAATTATTAAGGCAATACCGGTAAAAAGGCGGTATTTGATAAGCAAATTGTAGAACTTCATAATCCTGTCTTATTAGGAGTGCAAAGATAGGAGGATGCTGGGGAATGGCTAGAATTTATCATCATCTACTTCAATCCAATAACCTTCGGGGTCTTGCAGGTAAATTTGTTTGATATTGTCCGGTCTTAATTGAATCAATTTAGGATCGCCATTCCAGTTGCCATATTTTACGTCCATTTTGTCAAGATGTGCCATAAATGCCTCCAGAGATGGAACGCTGAATGCGAGGTGGATATTGATTTCATGAGGTTTAACGACGGATGCACCTTTCACCACATGCAACTGGGAATGATCACCAATTCTGAACCACACGTGTTTCTTNNTTTCTTATCGTGAAATGGTTCCGGAATTTTTTCCAATTGCATCACTTTTTCATAAAAGTCGCTGCTTTTTTCCAGGTCTACTACAAAGATGGTTGTGTGGTTAAAATGAGGCCTGGCCATCGGACCATCTTGTGCCCTTACATTTGAAATAATGCTGCCTGTTACATACAAAAGCAAGAAACAAAATATTATCTTTTTCATACAAATGATTTTCGGACATGAAAGTAAGTAATATTTCAGTAAAAAGTCTGAATTGATAAGTGCTGATAACAGGGGATTCCTGTATTTTTGTGCGTGTTCATTTATTG
>PLCH01000151.1 GCA_003135585.1 Chitinophagaceae bacterium | reverse complement strand
CTTCATTAAATTCATCGCATAAAAAAAGGGGTTTGTCGTTGAAGTAAATCTTGATATACATGCTGTAAAGCTTTTAACTGCAAGCTACAAGGTTTGATTGACAAGTAATAGATTTGGCAACTTGCAGCTTTTATCTACTTTCGTGACATGAGGAACAACCAGAGTCAAAAAATCGTAGCAGAAAAACTCTTACAAACAAATGCCATCCGCTTAAATGTGGCGGATCCATTCACCTGGGCCTCGGGCTGGAAAAGCCCGATCTATTGTGATAACCGTAGGGTACTCTCTTTTCCCTATATCAGGGACTTTATCAAATCCGAAATGTGCAACAGCCTATTTGAAATATTTCCGCAGGCTGAATTGTTGGCAGGAGTTGCCACAGCGGGAATTGCGTGGGGAGCAATGGCGGCCGATCATCTAAAACTACCCTTTATATATGTTAGGCCCAAACCGAAGCAACACGGCTTAGGTAACCAGATAGAAGGCTTTTTTGAAAAAGGACAAAAAACAGTGGTAATTGAAGACTTAATTTCCACCGGAAAGAGCGCCCTTGAAGTAGTTGCTGTTCTGAAAAATGAAGGATTAATGGTCCTCGGAATAGTCTCCATTTTTACATACGGATTTGAGGAGGGCCGCAAAGCCTTCGAAAATGCTGGTATCCCCTATAAGTCCCTGACCAACTATGAAACCCTGATCAGCCTGGCCACAGAGAAGGGAATAGTAACGCCTGAACAACAGGGTATTCTGTTAAAATGGAGAGATGATCCTGCAAATTGGAAAGGAGTTTTGTAAATTTGAATATCAAATCTTGAGCAATGAAAAAAATACAACTGTTGATTTTATTTCTGGCCGGTGTTTCCACTTTTTCGGTGGCCCAGGTGGTGAAAAAAGGTGGGCTTGAAACAGCAACTATCAAAACACCTACCGTCCAGTGCGAAGAATGCAAGAAACGGATCGAAAATTATCTGAGCCGCGAAGAAGGAGTGGAAAAAGTGACAGTGGATTATAAAAGGAAGACTACAAAAGTAACCTATGTGGCTGACCGGACTAACTATGAAAATGTAAAAACAGCGATTGCGAATGCCGGATATGATGCCGATGATGTTACAGCCAATCCTGAATCTTACAAGAAATTACCAACCTGCTGTAAGAAAACCGAAGATGGCGGAGGGCACCCAAAAAAGAACTGATCAGAATCTTACTTCAACAGTAAACTTTCCTTCTCCGGTTCCCAACTCGGTTGCCGCTGCATTGCTTATTCGAATGGTAAGCCCCGCACTTTCTTTCATATCCGGTAACTGACCGAGCACTTTGGCGTAAATATTTTTATTGGTGGAAGGGCTGGTCACCTTTACGATCCTTCCTACGGGTACGTTGTTCATTAAAGCGTAATATTTACCGTCCTGCCATCCGCTTGTGCTTTTGAAAGTGCCCGCCTGGCCATTCGTTATTTTACCATCATCCTTATATTCAGTACCGAAAAAGCCTCCCGAAGGATGGTCCGCTGGATATATATTGCCCTGTTTCTTTTCTGTGAGGGTATTTGAACCCGTCGCTGGTTTCATATCCTGCTTTGAAAGGGCGTCCGTTTTTTTGTATACAGTTTCAGTTTTTTTCTGTGGGGGGGTATCGGGGATGGAAGAGTTATCGGTATTCTTAAATTCAGCCTTTGCAGGTTCCGTATGCACCATAGCTACTTGATTCTCCATTTCTCCCTGGGCAAGTGAAGATTGGGCGGTTTTTACTTTCAGGTATCCAACAATCAAAGGCAATCCGGCCTTTGCCTGGCCTTTATTTATATGGTTCCATTTTTCAAGACTCTCCACAGAAACCTTGTTATAAAGGGTGCTGATATGGTACATCCATTCCCTTTCCTGGATTATATGGTAAACCGGAACAAAGGTCTCTCCGCTAGCTTTCACCCCGTTCTGGGAGNNATTTTTAATAATTGCCCAATTCCAAGCGGTTTATTCATGGAACCTCCGCTAAAAAGGGCAATTTCTTTCGGATTCTGGTTGAACAGTCTCGCCACACTATACCAGTTTTCACCGGCAACAACGCTGTGCTCCAGATACAGTTTGCCATTGCCCGACTGCACAATAAGTTGAGGCCCCTGCGCCGTGGCAGTTGCAAATAGGAAAAAGACGAGCAATAAAGTCACAGACAGATTTTTCATGGGCATTTTGTGTTTATTACACTTCAACGCAAAGATGCAAAAATATCTTGCAAATAAAACGTCAAAAATGTATTTTGCGATATGAGAATCAAAGGAAAATGGAAAATTAAGGAGGCTGAACTGGGCGGTAGAAAATTACCTGCCCAAAGCTATGAGAAAATGATCCTTGAACTGGACGAGAATTCCTATCAGCTTTCGGAAGGGAAGGTTATTGACAGTGGGATTATTGAACAGGTCAAGAAAAGTGCACCCAAAGCATTGATCATCACCGGTATTTTTGGTCCAAATAAAGGAAAAATCTTTCAATGTATTTACCGTTTTGAAGAAAAGGAGATGGTCATGTGTTACAATCTTGGCGGGGACGGAATCCCTGATAAATTCGAAACCAAAGAAAACTCCTTGCTTTACCTTGTCAGGTACAAAAAGGCATGATCTGACTTACTGCTACTGATTTTCTTTTTTCAGAATTCTCCATTCTTTGGGATAATAGTTATTAATTCTGCCTTCCATAATTTTTATCCAGCCAAGATTTTGATGTTTGTATTGTATCAGTACCCATCCTTTCAAAGAGGAATTCAACCTTAGTTCTTCTTTCTGAAGGTATTTTATAGCTTCTTCCAGATTGATTGAAATAAAGGGCCATTCATGCTTAATCAGC
>PLCH01000355.1 GCA_003135585.1 Chitinophagaceae bacterium | reverse complement strand
GCAATTAAAATAACGGCCGGATTGCCTTTTGCATTCAGTTCGGTTTCAATTCCTCCCATCAGTTCAGCCAGTTCATCTTTTACAATCTTAACCATCAGTTGGCCTGGGCTTACAGCAGTCAGCACTTTCTGTCCCAGGGCTTTTTCCCGAACGATATCCGTAAACTCCTTGGCAATTCTGTAATTCACATCGGCATCAATCAATGCACGGCGAATATCCTTTACCGTGGCAGCAATATTCAATTCAGTAATTCTGCCCTCACCCTTAATTTGTTTAAACGCTGATTCAAGACGTTCCGTTAGATTTTCAAACATACCTTCTCATTTATACTAAGTCTTAAAAATGTAAACGTGAATACAACAAGGTCATATTCACGTCTTAGGGAATTGCAAATGTAAGAAAACTTAAAGTAAATTTTATTCCNNGTGCTTAATAGGTTTAAACGCCGAGGTAACTCCTTAACATTTTTGAACGGGAATTGCTCCTGAGTTTTGTAATTGCTTTGTCTTTAATCTGCCTGACCCTTTCACGGGTAAGATTGAACCGGTCACCAATATCTTCCAGGCTCATCGGATGGTCCACTCCTATGCCAAAGAAAAAACAAATGACTTCCTTTTGTCTTTCGGTCAAAGTTTTTAGGGATCGGTCAATTTCCTGCTTCAGGGATTCTTTGTGCTCAATATTCATTTCAGCACGCTCAGCATTAGGGTTTTCAAGCACATCAATCAAAGTGTTTTCCTCACCTTCTGACAAAGGCGTATCGACACTTATATGCCTGCCGCCAATACCCAGAGTGGATGATACCTCCTCAATATCCAACTCAAGCATTTCAGCCAGTTCTTCTGCCGATGGTTCCCTTTCATATTCCTGTTCCAGCTGGGAATAGGCTTTTTGAATCCGATTGGTCAACCCTACCTTGTTAAGCGGTAGTCGAACAATCCTGGACTGCTCGGCAAGGGCCTGTAAAATACTCTGGCGAATCCACCAGACGGCATAAGAAATGAATTTGAAACCACGGGTTTCATCGAAACGTTGGGCGGCTTTGATCAATCCTAGGTTACCCTCATTGATCAAATCAGGTAATGTCAAACCCTGGTTCTGGTAT
Organism: Chitinophagaceae bacterium; assembly: GCA_003135585.1. GTDB lineage: Bacteria > Bacteroidota > Bacteroidia > Chitinophagales > Chitinophagaceae > Puia. The sequence goes on along the minus strand of PLCH01000355.1, from coordinate 2,079 downwards.
TGTTTAGCCACAGAAACAACAAAGCGAAGGTTTGCTTTTGTTAGTTTATCAAGGGCTTTTTGATCTCCTTGCTTGATACGGATGGCGAGTTTAACTTCTTCTTCGGGACTGATTAACTCTACTTTTCCGATTTCCTGCAGGTATTTTTCCAAGCTCTGAGACTCACGATTAGTGATACTCTTCGTGATCTTGAGTTGACGCATACTCATAGGCAGGTGTTTTAAAGGGTTTTTTTACGATTTAAAGGGTTTCGTGAATTATTATTAAAGGATAAATAAAAACGTATAATTGGCTGTTTTCTTGTATGCCTAATGACCAATTCAAAGGATTACCCTCCTTAGCAATTTAACTGTTTTGGCAATGTAAACCAAAACTATTTTCCATAAATAATTGGTTTTCAGTTTAGTTAGAGACAATTTGCTCTATTCCAGGGGCCCATTCTTTAACAAAAAATAATTTAAATAAAATTTTGATGCTTAGAATAATTTTTTATCATTGCACATATCAGAGAAGTTTCCCCTTAAATAAGGCAAATTGCGGTTGGCAGGTAATTTTAGAGATTCCTATTTGGGGATATAAAGTTTTCCGGAATGTTTGGTAACAAGATTCAATTGAAATGTAGATGAGCAAAAAACAACTATTCACACTAGAGNNAAGATGTTCTCCTTCTATTTTATATGATTTTTTAAGCACCCCGGCCGGACTGCAGGAATGGTTTGCTGACAAAGTTGATGAACGGGACAATGTATTTAGCTTTTCCTGGAACGGTTCGATTGATAAAGCAGAAGTAATGGAAAGTGAGACGGAAAAGTTTATCCGTTTTCATTGGTCACATGCTCCGAAGGAAGAATTTTTTGAATTTCGTATCGAGAAGTCCGAAGTGACCAACCAAACCATCCTCATAATAAGGGATTTTGCAGATAAAAAAGATATTAAAGATCAAAGTCAACTTTGGAGTTATCAGGTTAAAGATCTTTTTCACCGGCTTGGAAATTAATAATGCAGGGATTGCAATATAGTTTTGAATATTTGCATTAATAGCTTTTCAGATTGATTCCAATTTTGCAAATCGATCTTGGCGGACAATTTTAGAAAAGGTTGACGAGAGAAATCTTTTTTCTGCAGAAAATCTCTATTTCTGTTTAAGGAAATATAATTCTCTTCGCCTAATTCGTGCGACCACTCATCATTTGAAGAACTTATGTAGAAATCATTGTCCGAAAGCAAGGATTCATTTTTTTTTAATTGACTAGCAAAAAGTTCTTTATATATTCCTTTTAAATGAAGGGTTACACTGAAGTATCTCCCCCACCAAAATAACGTGCGAATGGCAAAGACATCTTCCCTGTTAAATAACCTGGGATAGTCCAATACTACAAAAGGCAGGCCTTTGAAATTTTCCCCTCTTGAAATTTTAGGAGTCGTTTCCATTACATCCGGTGACAAGGGGTTGTTTTGTAATTCTATTTTCATGGCTGCTGCCATTGCACCAAACAAATCATACACCTTACGAATGATCGCATTCTTTGTTAAAATCCATTCCGCATTTTCGACTAATATCAATTCCTCTGGTGAAAGCTGTATTTTTGCCTCATTCATCCTGTAAAGATATTTATCATTTCAGAAAGTTAATACCCGTGATTAAAAAGCTGGATAAACTTATACTCAGAGCTTTTATTGGTCCCTTCATCGCATCTTTTTTCATCACCCTTTTCGTGCTGGTATTACAATTTTTCTGGCTTTGGATTGACGATATTGTTGGCAAAGGTTTAGACATGTTTACGATTGGAAGATTTATTCTTTATGTTTCGGCGACCCTGGTGCCGCTTGCATTACCACTGGCGGTTCTTTTATCTTCCATCATGACTTTTGGCAACTTGGGCGAGTCCTTTGAACTGGTTGCCATTAAGGCCGCGGGCATACCTTTACTTCGCTTTATGCGACCTTTGTTTTTTGCCAGTCTTGGGATCTGCGGAATTGCATTTCTATTTAACAATTACATTATTCCCGTGGCTACTTTGAAAATGCAGACGTTAAAGTATGATATCATTGTAAAAAAGCCTGCCTTTGATATTAAGG
>PLCH01000536.1 GCA_003135585.1 Chitinophagaceae bacterium | reverse complement strand
ACTTAATATGGACAATATTAAGTTTTGGGATTCATTGGTTTGCCAGGTGGAAAAAGGATAACAGCTTCTTTATCATTTCAATAGGGAACCCATCGCCCCCAAGCGCCACCACTTTAATTGAAGAAACTCTCAACATTACTATATATTAATCGCACTAGGGTTGGATGCCATCCATAATCCTGTATTAGGATGAACTCATTTACTACTTGGGTGTGAATTGCGCTAATTCATAAATCCCCATGGCTTTTTCCATAGAACAACCTTGTCTACCATCGATTAAAACCCATCCTTGCCAAATAATTTTTGTTCATTCTTTTCAAATTCTTCATCTAACCAATGACTGATAAATGGTTTCATTACTTAATTTTTGAAGAATTATAAATTTTTAAATCCTGTGATTGGGTGCCGCCTCCATAAATCAGTAAAAAAATTAATAGCATGGTCATGGCAAAATCGGTTCTATAATCATGTGCCATGACCCAAAAGCCCTTTTCAATAAGCTCAGGATATTTAGTTGTAATAAAAGCGACAATCATTATGATTGAAAGAGGGATGGCAGCCAACCTTGTAAGAAAACCCAACAAAACTAAAAGGCTGCAAACAATTTCAAACGCCCCAGTAAAGTTTGCCCAAAATACAGAGGGACTGATTCCCAATTTTGCAAATCGGCCGCTGCCAAGTATATCTGNNGTTAATCGGATGATCAGCGCCGGAAATTCACCTGTTCGTAAAATTTTTTTCATTTTGATCGTTTTTAAAAACTATGATTATAAATCGCAGGGTGTTGGGGATTTGTATTACTTACTGCGATATCGTATAATTCCTTATAGATAATCGAACAATGCCATGAAGCCAAAATCCATATGAAGCTGCATATGGCAATGAAATAGCGTCAATCCTGGGTTATTGGCAACGAAATCAACTTCAACTTCCTGAAAGCCTGCAAGCATTACAACATCCTTAATGACACCGGCTGTTGATTTACCCGCAATCTTGGTTAGCTCAAAACTATGCCGGTGAAGGTGCATGGGGTGAATATCATCCGAAGCGTTTCGCATGCGCAAGCGGTAACGTTTACCTTCTTTCAGGTGGAACATGGGTGACATGTTCATCATGTCGAACGTTTTGCTGTTGATCGTCCACCGGTTAAAACCTTTATCAGCTCCATTCTGCTTAGCAAAGAGCATATCAATTACCTCGTCTGGTTCAGGCGTTCCAATGCTATGACTGCCAAAGAGCCGGTAATCCCATTTGAAAGGTTTAGGCGCAATCCATCGGGGCTTATTTTTATGATTGGCGTACTCTATTACTATCCCCATACCACTACCACGGTCGTCATCTGCAAGATCCCCCATTAGCCAAACACCAGGGTTTTTCATTTCTACAATGGCTGATATGCGCTCGGCTGTCCCAATCCATAAAACGGGAACTTCCGCCGGATTAGGTACTGGGTTTCCATCCAGCGCGACCACCCTAAAAGTATGGCCTGGAAGTGCAAGACTTCGGATTTCTGTAGCACTCCCGTTCAGGATATGGAAGAGTATGCGTTCGCCGTATTTCACATGAATGGGCCTTCCATGTCCTAGCTGACGCCCGTTTATTGTAAATATTTTATATCCTACTTCAAATCCTTTTGTTTTTATAGCAGATTCTTTCTCCGCTTTTTCTCCCATAGCTTTAAGCTCCGGAATAGGTTTGCCGGCTAAAAAATCAACCGCCATATCGCCCCCACGCATAAAGTAGGGATCAAATTCTTTCAGCACTATAAATTCTTCCCGGTCATAATTTCCGGGCTCATTTTTCGGCTCTATATAGACAGGCCCTACTTCGCCATTATATTGTCCGGCTGCAAGGTTATTTCCTGGTGTTACATGTGTATGATAAAACCGGAAACCAGATGGACGCGGAACAAAAATTTCCCGCCGCATACCGTGAGCGGGGATAAAGGGAGTTTGTTCTTCAGCGGCACCATCAACATCGGCTGGTAAAAACTGTCCATGCCAGTGAAACTGTTCCGGTGTTTCTGTATCATTATAAAGGTCAACGATCGTTTGCTTTCCTTCTTTAAACTTTAACAGCGGCCCCGGAAACTGCCCATTGTAGGTCGTAGTGGAAATGATATGCTGCGTGCCGACTTCCAGCAAGCCGGTCCCGATGTGAACGGTATAGTCGGCTTTTTCATACGGTTGATTTGCCTCAACGGCATGGTTGGAGCAATCGGAGTTTTTTTTGGTAAGGAGCCCGGCGGCACTTGCGGGAAGCATTCCTGCAAGAGGGATTACCGTTCCGCCAATTTTAATAAACTTTCTGCGATCCATGATATATCCAATTTAATAAATGGCACTAATTTTTTACTTATTTTATTGAGACGCTTCAGTGTTTACTCTGTTAGGGACCAGCCTCATAAAAAAAATAATTCCAATCAAGGAGGAAATCGCCCCATAGATAAAAACGGCCGAATGATTTACGTTGTCCCACAATTGCCCTGCCACGATACTGGCTACTAATCCTGCCAAACCTATGGTCGTGGCATACCAGCCTATACCGCTTGCCCTTAGCTGCTCAGGTACAAAATCTGCAGCCATTGCTTTTCCTACAGACCGGAATACGCCCTGGTATAATCCATAAAGGCAAAACAGCCCTCCTATTAACCATAAGTTCTTGGTAAATGCAAAACCAACATAGGTGATCAAAAAAACAACAAATGCAAGAAGCAATACGTTTTTCCTACCCATTTTATCGGATAGACCTCCTGAAGGATAGGATATCAGCGCCGCAATCAGGTTAAAAGCCGCATAGATAAGAATAGTATTTTTAAATGATACTCCCAGGTCTTTTGTCTGAAGAATAAGAAATGCATTGCTTGAATTGCCAATCCCGAATACGGCGGTAGCGAGTAGGTATTTCCGATAGTTTACAGAAAATTGCCGAAAGCTCATATCAATTTTTACCTTGGATTTGACATCGGCTTTTTTTCCCTTTACTAATAAAATCATCAATACTGCCAAAGCGCCTGGAATTATTGCCAGATAAAAAACGGATCGTATGTTTACTTCCACCATAAAAAGCAGCGCCACAGCTATGAGTGGCCCGATAAATGCACCCAAGTTATCACCAACTCCTTCCAATCCGAATGCCTTTCCACGGTTTTGCTCATCTGCAGATGATGCAATTAATGCATCTCTGGGGGCTGACCGGGTGCCTGCTCCAAAACGGTCCATAAAACGTGCCCCCAATACCAATTGCCAACCAGTGGCCAATCCTATAAGTGGTTTTGATATAGCTGCAAGTATGTAACCAAATACGGCTATCCCTTTTCGTTTCTGCCATTTGTCAGATAGCCAGCCTGAAAAGCCCTGCACAATATTTTGGGTCGTTCCAGCAACCCCTTCGATAACCCCTACAATACTTCCACTAGCTTTTAAAGTCTGGGTTAAAAAAATGGGCAGTATCGGATATAACATTTCAGTTGCAATATCCGCGAACAGGCTGGTCAATGCCAACAAAAAAGTATTTTTTGTTAGGCCTGAAAAAAAGTTTTTTTTATTTGCAGCTTTCATACTTTTTATTTTTAACCCTACTGCAGATAGGAGGTCGTAAAATATATTAATATATCTTCCAATAACCCGTACTGCCTGGCTTTCGCTCATCGGTAGATTTTACCAATAATGTATCCCCTGCTTTCAGGTTTCCGAAGATTTCGATCCCGCTGTCAGTGGTAATTCCCTGCCGCACGTCTACCCAATTCACTTTCCCACCGGTTACTTTAGTGACGAATTTCCGTTCCAGCGTGGTCGCAATAGCAGAAGGAGGGATGACAAAAGATGGGCCATTTCGTTCGATGCCGATCCTGGCATACGCAAAAACTCCTGCTTTCAGCTGATGGTTGCTGTTATCCACTTCAAATTCCCAGAGTTCCGTGCGAGTAACAGGGTCAACGGTTTCAGTTTTGCGGGTAAGTACTCCAGTAAAGCGTTGTTCCGGATAGGCATCCACGCTGAACAAAATATTACGCCCTTTACTTGCCGCGGCCACATACATTTCAGGAACTGCTACCCTTAGGCGAAGCGTCCTGTTATATTGTACGGTAAGCAGCATCGTGCCCGCCCCCACTAAGGCGCCGGGGTCTGTCTTACGGGCTGTGATCACCCCATCAAATGGGGCGATGATATTAAGATACCCTGATACTTCTTTATAGCCTTTTGCCTGTTGGCGGGCAACTTCGTAGGAGGCACTATCGGCCATCATCAGGTTACGGGTGTTTTCAAGGTCAACAGGCGCTACAATACCCGGAGAAGGGCTTTGAGAGGCCTTGAACAGGCGGTCATAATTATCCTTGCTTGTTGTCCATTTTGCTTTTGCGGCCTGGATGGAGGATTCGGCTCCTGCAAATTGTGTATTTACTTCGGGAGCTTCAATGATAGCCAGGGTCTGCCCTTGGCGCACGTGGTCTCCGATGTCCACCTTCATGGTTCTCACGAAGCCAGAAACTTTGGCATAAAGATCGGTCTGCTCATAGGGAATCAGTTCCCCCGGTAACTCCACCGTTTTTTTAAGCGTATCAGCTTTAAGTATAAATGCCGGAACAGTATCTATC
>PLCH01000587.1 GCA_003135585.1 Chitinophagaceae bacterium | reverse complement strand
AACTCATTGATTTTGTGTGGCTGGAATGGCTCAATAAGCTGGGTGGGGTATTATTGTACACGGCTCTTTACCTGGCTGTTTTTAGTGTATTGCTGTTTTATGGTTCCAGTTCGCATATCCTGCCTGGCTCAGCGATTGAATCTTCAAAAACCTATAAGTTTATTGAACCATGGGGACCGGCCGTTATCAATGAATTGGCCAAGCTTATTCCTATTTTCAAAGATATGTTTGTACAGCTCGAAGCTTTTTTTGGAAGGCTTACGCACTGAGAGCCGGCTAATAATTTTACTCCATCCTCCTCTGCTAACGGCCTGTTGAAAGTGATGAAAAAATATATTGCCAATAGTTGTTGTAAATTTGCAAGTGTTAAATTGTTCTTGCTTTGCAGGAGCTGTTTTTTGACCTAAATCGTTTATTTTAGCGAATAATTATTGGGAATCACAATAAGGTAATGCAATACGAGATCAAACTAGAGGATAAATTCAAATTTATTGAAGAAGGTGAAGGCGAACCGCTGGTCCTTTTGCATGGGCTATTTGGCGCTTTAAGCAACTTCAGGGATTTGATAGAATACTTCCGGAACCATTATAAAGTGGTTGTTCCGCTTTTGCCACTGTTTGAATTAGACCTTTTGCATACTACGGTTGGCGGCCTTGAAAAATACGTGCATAGATTTGTTGAAAACAGGAAATACAAAAACCTCCATTTGCTGGGAAATTCCCTGGGCGGTCATGTAGCCCTGATACATGTCCTCAAACACCCTGAGCGGATTAAATCCATTACCCTCACTGGAAGTTCGGGATTGTTCGAAAACGGAATGGGGGATACCTATCCCAAAAGAGGAGATTACGATTACATAAAGAAGAAGACAGAATTGACATTTTATGATCCTTGCATAGCCAGCAAAGAATTGGTGGATGAAGTTTATGAAATTGTTAACAATCGCCTGAAGGCCTTAAAGATAATCTCCCTCGCAAAAAGTGCCATAAGAAATAATTTGGGGGAGGAACTCAATCAAATCAAACAACCAGCGTTATTGATATGGGGCAACAATGATACGATCACTCCGCCTTTTGTAGGCAGGGAATTTCAGAAGTTGATCCCAAACAGTGAATTGCATTTTGTTGATAAATGTGGCCATGCCCCCATGANNTCCCGACGAGTTCAATAGTATCTTGCATAAGTTCTTGAAAAAATTAAACGAACCCGCAACGGTGGCTTGAGTTTGTTCGTATATAATGTAAACCCTGGACCCGTGTTAAATAAGGAAATTATATCCATTACGATTCCATTTCTGCTACTGAGGGATTCTGTTGCCCGGGCCCAGGAATTGATGATCGATTTCCATATATCCCACCTGCCTGTTATTGATGATGACAAACTAGTTGGGCTGGTCAGCGAGGATAATTTGTTAAATGCCCCCGATACAGAAATGCCCCTCTCTGCTATACAAGCAACCTTTTCAAAAATTTCGGTGCAGGCCAACGCCTACTTTATAGAAGCAATCCAATTTGTAAATGAATTCAACCTGACCGTTATTCCGGTGGTGGACAAAGAGCAGGAATACATCGGAGCAATTTCGGCCTCCGACCTCCTCAAACAGACCGGCAAAATGATAGGAGCGAACGACCCGGGTGGGATCATTGTTCTTGAATTGGATAGGGTTAGTTTCTCCTTTTCGGAGATCAGTAAACTGGTTGAGACGAACGATGCGCTCATCACACAATTAAATACTTATTCTGATAACCAGTCCTCCACTTTTTATGTCACTTTAAAAATCAACAAGCTTGAAATCTCGGATATTATTGCGACTTTCCAAAGGTATGAGTATAAGATAAAATATTATTTTGGAGAGGAATTATATGAAAATGAATTGCGCAGCAATTATGATCACCTGATGAATTATCTGAGCATTTAATCATTTTATTTTTTTTTTAACGTTTAATACCTACTACAACTAGTTTTATGACCAAGATGTGGAGGGTGGGGAAATATTATTTTGTACTGGCCTTCACTTTGTCGTGCAGATGGGGTTATGGCCAGGCAATTTTGACTGATTCGGCGACAAATACTTCTACCAATGCGGTAAAGCCGGAAACAGAACAGCCTCCTTCCGGAGCGGGTCATTCCTTTGTCATCGGGGAGATTTTTATAAGTGGAAACCGCAAGACCAAGTCTTATATCATAGAAAGGGAGCTTTCTTTTAAAAGAGGGGATTCTGTCCTTCTTTCGGATCTTGTAAAAGCGTTTGAGCGGTCCCGTGAACAGGTTATCAATACCCATTTGTTCAATGAGGTAGTCATTTCGCTGAAGGAATTCAGGGGATTTGTTGCCGATATACAAATAGACGTAAAAGAAAGATGGTATGTCTTTCCAGTTCCCTACCTGAGACCGGTTGACAGGAACCTTACCGCATGGGCAGAAAAAAATTACAACCTGGGCCGCGTCGATTATGGACTCAAATATTCCCATTACAATTTTACCGGGCGCAATGATTATTTACGGGCCTGGTTAATTACCGGGTATTCGCGGAGGATTGAACTTGCTTATGACCAGCCCTATGCAGACAAAACTCTGATGCATGGCTTTGGATTGGGTATTTCCTATTCAGCCCTCAAAGAACTGAACGTTCTTACGGTTAATAATCAGCAGCAATTTATTAATTCCGATACCATTTCCTATGCGGGTAAATATCTGAGCGAGCAACTTACATTTTCTCTAAGATATTATTATCGCCCGGGAATAAAAACCAGGCATTTCCTCAGGTTGAGTTTCAATAATATAAAGCTTGATAGTGCCGTAACGGTTTGGAATCCGGGCTATTTCAATTACGGGAAAAGACAGGTTTTTTATCCGGAAATTTCTTATGTTCTGAATTATAATAATGTGGACTATACGCCTTATCCCCTTGAGGGTTTTTTATTTGAAGCGGGGATATTACACAGGGGAATAAATGCAGATATCAATTTATGGCAACTGTATGGTAAGAGCACCGAAGCCCTGAAAATTGCAAGAAAAACTTATTTTGTTACCCAAAATATTGGCCTGGTGAAACTACCTTTGGACCAGCCCTTTTATAACCAGCAATTATTCGGGTATGGGGATTTTTATATGCGTGGCCTTGAAAAATATGTAGTAGACGGTGTTGCCGGAGGACTGGCCCGAAATACATTGCTGCGGGAACTTTTCAATTTCAGCATTCCCTTTCTCAGGGGAACTTCACATGACAGGATTCCCTTCCATATTCTTGCTAAAACCTATTTTGACTTCAGTTATATATATAACAGAAATTTTTCATCCAATTCATTGGAAAACCGCTTACTCTATTCTGGAGGGGTTGGCTTGGATGTAGTAACTTTTTACGACCTTGTCCTGCGTTTTGAATACAGCATTGATCAATTTGGAGGAAAAGGATTATTTTTTCATATTAAGAATGACTTTTGAGATGAAAGTAGCTATCTACAGCCGCATAATTGATGATGAGCAGCAGAACGAAGTGCAACAGTTGTTTGACGAATTGAGGCGAAAAAATATCGAGCCGGTCATATATCATCCTTTTTTTGAAAAAATTGGATCGGGATTTCAACTCCCTGCGGACGTATCTGTTTTCAGGGAATCGGCAGACCTGGATGAATCAATAGAATTTGTTATCAGTCTGGGCGGAGATGGCACCTTATTAGATACGGTTGCCCTTGTCAGGGATAAAAATATACCCGTTCTCGGTATCAATTTTGGAAGGCTTGGATTTTTAGCCAGTATTGGAAAGGAAGATCTCGCAACGGCCGTAAATTCCCTTGTTAACCGGACTTTTGTGGTGGATAAGCGATCACTTATTCACCTGGATGCAAATAAAATTTTATTTGACAAAGTTCCCTATGGGTTGAACGAATTTGCGATCCACAAGACAGACACTTCCCCTATGATTAAAATTCACACCTATCTGAACGGGGAGTTTCTGAACACCTATTGGGCGGATGGATTGATCGTGTCCACTCCAACGGGATCGACCGGGTATTCCCTTAGTTGCGGGGGACCCGTTGTATTTCCCGAATCTGCAAGCTTTGTTATCAACCCGGTAGCACCCCATAACTTGAATGTGCGACCCATCGTGGTCCCCGATAATAATATCATTTCATTTGAAATAGAAGGAAGAACGGATCATTTTATCTGTGCATTGGATGCCCGCAGGGAAATTGTGGATAAAAATGTTCAGCTGGCTGTTCGCAAGGAAGAATTTACCATGAGTCTGGTAAGGCTGAATGAAAATAATTTTCTGCAGACCCTGAGAAAAAAACTCTCCTGGGGTCTTGACACAAGAAACTAGGATTGTTAAAATAGTCATGGGATAAAAGAAAATGCCGGGAAATTCGTTACACCCAAAGCTCAAACTTTTATATGGCAGGATTCAGGAAGCTATTTTTTGCAGGCGTGGTAATATTTTTTTCTTTTCAACATACACAGGCACAATGGGAAAGCATAGTACTCACGGGTGATTTTGGAGTTTCGCTGGGCGCCGCCCATTATTTTGGTGACCTCAATCCAAACGCAAAATTAAATCGTCCCAAGANNTTTAACACAAATATCTGGGAACTTGCCCTGCAGGGAGATTTTAACTTTTTTAAATTCCTTCCCGGTGATCCCCGCTACAGGTTTACCCCCTATATTACCTTTGGTGTCGGCACTTTCAGTTATGATCCTTATACCTATTACCAGGGACAAAAGGTCTATTTAAGACCATTGGGAACGGAAGGACAGGGTTCCGCGGCTTATCCCAATAGGAAACCTTATGGCACTNNTGGCACTATGGCAGTTTGCTTCCCATTCGGGGTTGGGGTCAAATACAATCTTAACCGGGATATTAACCTGGGATTCGAAGTCACCTACCGGTTCACGACGACCGACTACATTGATGATGTAAGTACAACTTACGCAGGCGCAGCTGCATTTCCGCTCCTTCCCAACGGCAACCCTTCCCTTGCCGGATTGCTTCAGGACCGCTCCTATGAAAAGGGTACACCTATTGGCATAGCGGGCCGGCAAAGAGGTTATTCCAATCAAAAGGACTCCTATGTGATCGCAGAATTCACTGTTTCCTTCAACCTCACCACCTACCGGTGTCCCACAGCCAAATAATTGAATCCTTTATAATTCAGGCCAGCGGACCGAAATTTTTATACCTTTGTGCCCTCGAAAAAGCTGCCAATGGATTCCTTAAAAGATAAAATAAATTTGGACCGGCTGCCCAGGCATATTGCCATCATAATGGATGGGACGGGCCGCTGGGCGAGAGAAAAAGGGCAGGATCGCTTATACGGACATTATCACGGGGTGGAAAGTGTACGAAATATTGTGGAAGGATGCGCTGAATTAGGGATCGGATACCTCACTTTATATGCTTTTTCAACTGAAAACTGGGACCGGCCGGAAAAGGAAGTCACCGGTCTGATGGAACTGCTTGTCGAAACCATACGCAGGGAAGTGGAGACATTGAACAAGAACAAGATCAGACTGCACGTAATTGGCGATATGAACATGCTGCCTGAATATGCAAAAAAAGAATTATACGAAGCCTTGGAGATCACCGGGAAGAATACGGGATTGAATCTTGTGATGGCGCTAAGCTACAGCAGCCGCTGGGAATTGGTGGAGGCAGTGAAAAACATAGCTTCGGACGTGAAAACCGGTAAGCTTGAACTGGGAGAAATTTCTCAGGAAACGGTACAGCGGTATCTGTGCACCAGTGGTTTTCCCGACCCTGAATTGATGATACGAACCAGTGGAGAATATCGCATCAGCAATTTCCTTTTGTTCCAATTAGCATATGCGGAATTATATTTCACCAACACCCGTTGGCCGGACTTCCGCAAAGAAAACCTTTACGAAGCGATAATCGATTTTCAGAGTAGGGAAAGACGCTTTGGGAAAACCAGTGACCAGGTTCAGCAGGAAATTATTGCCGGAAGCTGAAAATCATTGTGAATGAATTGAATAAAAGCCCCCAGCCGCGCACTTTTTAACAAAGACTTTTCATAAATCCACTTAATTTGCCGCTCTAAAAACCGACTGGATGTTACGAAGATTACTGATCTGTGTTTTTCTGCTTTGTTTTTGTTTAATGACGATGATTGCTGCTAAAGCCCAGGTAACTGACACAACACATCCGGTATCCGTAGATCCTGACCTTCTTGCACTATCCACATCTAAGACTCCCAAAGAATATATCATTGCAGGAATCAAAATCACGGGTACAAAATACCTTGATGAGTCACTGCTGATTTCCATTTCAGGTCTCACGGTTGGCGATAAGGTAATCATACCTGGCGGGGATAATTTCGGCAAGGCGATCAATAAATTGTGGAATCAAAATCTTTTTTCAAATATTGGAATCTATTTTACCAAGTTGTCGGGAAATGATATTTATATAGAGATCAATGTTACCGAGAGACCCAGGCTGGTAAACTTTTATTTTAAGGGGGCGACCAAATCTGAATCCGATGATTTAAAGACCAAGACGGGATTGATAAAAGGGCGCGTCATTACCGAAAACATGAAACAGACAGCGGAGGAAAATATTCAGAAATATTATGCGGACAAAGGCTACCAAAGTGTTACCGTCAAAATTGATGAGGCCAAGGATGCGTCGGCTCCCAATTCCGAATCACTGACCTTCAATATCCTGAAGGGAAACAAGGTCCGCATCAGCCAGATCAATTTTTTTAATAACCAGGCGATACCTGTAACTAAATTGAAACAACAATTGAAGGATACCAAGGAAATGAGCCGGCTCACCTTATTTCCACCTCAGGATACCAGTACCTATGGAGCCAATAAGAAACTAACCTTTAAAGAATACCTTGATAATTGGGGGTTTCTTTCCTTTACGAGAACAAGGGAATTTCTGGATCCCTATTTCCGGTTTAAATTATTCAGTTCGGCAAAATTCAACGCCAAAAAATACACTGCGGACAAAGAGAAGATATTGGACTATTATAATTCAATGGGCTACCGCGACGCTACAATAGTTGCGGACACGCAATATTACAACAAGAAGGGCCAGATGAATATTGACATCAAAGTTGAGGAGGGTCACAAATATTATTTTGGCAATATCGCCTGGAAGGGGAATACCAAATATTCGGATTCCATCCTGACGCTTATATTGGGGATAAAGAAGGGGGAGATTTACAACCTTGACATTCTCAATAAAAAATTAGGAAAACAATTGTCTGCGGAAGGTGGTGATATCAGCGGCCTGTATCAGGATGATGGATATCTTTTTTTCAGGGTGGACCCTGTAGAAACTGCAGTTTATAAAGACACGATAGATTTTGAGATACGAATGACCGAGGGTCCCCAGGCCACCATAAAAAATATAACCATCAGCGGCAACGAGAAAACAAAGGAATATGTGATAAGAAGGGAATTGCGCACCATACCCGGGGAAAAATTCAGCCGTTCTGACCTGATACGCTCGCAAAGGGAAATTGTCAATCTTGGTTTTTTCAACCAGGAAAAAGTAGTACCGGGTGTCAATCCCAACCAGGAAGACGGGACAGTCGATATCAACTGGGCGGTTGAAGAAAAGTCATCCGACCAGTTGGAACTATCCGCAGGCTGGGGTGGCGGTATTGGCCTGACAGGAACAGTAGGTATCTCCTTCAACAATTTCTCCATCAAAAATATTTTGCATAAATCCGCCTGGGATCCTTTGCCAACCGGTGACGGACAGAAATTAAGTTTGCGCGTGCAGGCAAATGGGAAAGCCTATCAATCCTACAACCTTTCGTTTACANNTTACTGAACCCTGGCTGGGAGGGAAGAAAAGAAATACCCTGACCGTAAGCCTTTACAGGAGCGCATTCAGGACAGGAGGCTACAGCTACAGTACCAATACCTATAAATTCAGTGATTCCAATTCATTAAAAAACTTTGGAGTCACCGTTGCCTTGGGCAAGCAGCTCAAATGGCCGGACGATGCGTTCACCTTAACCTATTCCCTGAATTATACCCAATACGACCTGACGAATTATTCCCTATTTACACCTGCTTTCAGGAATGGCTATTCAACCAACTTCAGCTTCAAAGTGGCCTTGGCGCGCTATACCCTCAACCAGCCAATCTTTCCAACTTCCGGAACCAATTTGCTGTTAAGCGGCCAGTTTACGCCACCCTATACTTTGTTTAACCCGAATTTTACGCCCTTGCAGAATTTTGAACTGCCTTTATACCATAAATGGCGGTTTACAAGCGAATGGTATATTCCAATCGGCCGGGCTATGGGAGCAGAGAAAAATCGCCAGTTTGTGCTCAAGGCGGCCGTTAAATATGGCTTTATGGGGCGCTATACAAGCAAACTGGATTATTCACCATTTGAACGGTTTCAGCTGGGGGACGCCGGCCTGACCAATAATTTCGGTTTGCTGGGATATGATATCATCTCACAAAGGGGATACCCGGTATACCAAAACTCGGATCCCAGGGTAAACCCTGACCAGCAGACGGCGACAGAATTTTTTGTCTTATTCAATAAATATACCCTGGAGCTGCGTTATCCTTTTGCTACCAACCCAAGTAGTACCATTTACGGGGAGGCTTTTTTCGAGGCGGCAAACGGTTGGTTCAACTATTCCGACTACAATCCTTTCCGTTTGCGCAGAGACGTCGGGGTGGGAATGCGGTTCTTTCTACCTATGTTTGGATTGCTCGGATTTGACTACGGAATCGGCCTGGACCGCATCCAGAACGGCTCCCTGAAAAATGCCAGCAGGTTTACGTTTATGTTAGGATTTGAACCGGAATAATTTTAAATTTCAATCTCTATAGTTAACCATTTAAAAAGAGATCATGAACAAACTATTTTTTCTTGCCTGTTTGCTTTGCATGGGTGCACTGGCAGGTTACGGGCAACGGTATGCAGTGGTTGATACCAAATTCATTCTTGATAAAATGCCTGAATATAAAGAAGCCCAGAAGCAGCTGGACCAGGTGAGCATCCAATGGCAAAAGGAAATTGACGACAAACAGGCTATCCTGGACAGAATGTATAAAGATTTTGAAGCAGAGCAGGTGATGCTCAGCGATACCTTAAAAAAGAAACGGGAAGACCAATTGTTCAATAAGGAAAAAGAGGTTCGCGATCTTCAACGCAGAAGATTTGGCTTTGAGGGGGATCTGTTCAAGAAACGCCAGGAACTTATTAAACCTGTACAGGATAAGGTTTACAATGCCATTCAGAAAATTGCTGTTAACAGATTATATGACTTTATTTTGGATAAAAGTGAAGGAATTACTGTTATCTTTGCCGACCCAAAGTTGGACAAGAGCGAAGACGTGCTCAAGGAGCTGGGTATTAAATAAGTAAAGAAATTACCGGTATAAAAATTTTAATTATTATAAAAAAAGAAAACAGCAAACAAACATGAAAAAGATTGTTATAATCGTATGTGTAATAGCAGGCTTTGTCGCAGCAGGTAACCAGGTAAAGGCACAATCAAAAATTGGGTATATCAGTTTACAGGAATTACTCCCTACCATGCCAGAATATAAAAAGGCAGACACTTCCATGGTGGATTATCAGAATGCGCTTAGCCAGAATTATGAAGCCATGCAATCGGAATTCAAGCAACAGGATAGCCTAATAAATTCCAAAGATACAGCCAGATATACCGNNATAAAGCTTAATGGCTGGCAGAACCAGGCGCAACAAATGCTTCAGGCAAAACAGCAGGAGCTGATAGCGCCCATCCAGAAAAAAGCGGTTGATGCAGTCCAGTCGGTTGCCAAAGAAAATGGCTACACCTATGTGTTCACAAAAGAAGCATTGCTGGTTTCCCCGCCGGCTGAAGATATTCTTCCCCTGGTTAAGAAGAAATTAGGCCTTAAATAGACATTATTTCTTAGTTTAGAAACGTCGGCCGATATCAGCTGACGTTCTTTATTTTTTTTATATGTCTTCTACCCAACCCATCGGTGTTTTTGATTCGGGCTATGGCGGACTCACTGTTTTAAAGGAGATCGTGTCGAAGCTTCCTAAGTATGATTTTATTTATTTGGGTGACAATGCCAGGGCCCCTTATGGAACAAGGTCTTTTGAAACAGTATACCATTATACACTGCAATGTGTGCTTTGGTTTTTTAAAATGGGATGCCCGCTGGTGGTACTGGCCTGCAATACCGCCTCCGCAAAAGCGCTCAGAACGATCCAGCAAAAAGATCTGCCTAAAATTGATCCGGACAAAAGAGTACTCGGCGTTATTCGTCCCACCACCGAACGGGTAGGAATGCTGACACAAACCGGCAGAGTGGGAATCCTGGCAACCAGCGGCACAGTTCAGTCCGGTTCCTACCCGATAGAAATAAAAAAATTTTTTCCGGATATCAAAGTTTATCAGCAGGCCTCACCGATGTGGGTGCCGCTGGTGGAGAACAATGAACAGGATGGTCCCGGAGCGGATTATTTTGTAAAGAAATATATTGATCTTCTGGTGGCCCAGGCTGATGATATCGATACGATTTTATTGGCATGCACGCACTATCCCCTGCTGAAAAATAAGATTGCCCAATATGTCCTTCCCGGAGTCAAGATCATATCGCAGGGAGAAATCGTTGCCAATAGCCTGGCTGATTACCTGTTGCGTCACCCTGAGATAGAGTCCAGGTGTAGCAAAAGCTCTCAACGGACCTTTTTTACCACTGATTCAACAGAAGATTTTGACCATCATGCTGGTATATTTTATGGCCAGGGGCTTCAGTCAAAGCACCTTGTATTATCCTGAGCAATTAGTTTAATTTCTGTTGGCAGAAAAACTGTTTTTCCTTAACTTTGCCTCCCTTTCACAATCTGTGGGTATGGTGACCCCGGTGATGATGAAATCGTTTTAAACGGGTTTGTAACAAATATTTAAAAAAAAATGAAACGGACATTCCAACCACACAGGCGCCGCCGCAAAACCGTCCATGGTTTTCGCAAGCGCATGCAATCAGCCAACGGGCGTAAGGTATTGGCCAGCCGGCGTAAAAAAGGTCGTAAGAAACTAAGCATTTCCGACGAATCAAAACTCAAATAGCCCCTTTTGGATTCTGTGGTTTCTGCTTTGGGCAGCTTCCTCAAGGCATCGCGATAGGGTCAATGATATAATAATAGCTCCGTGTATTCGCCCGGAGCTATTTATTTTTGTAAAAACATAGAACCAATCGCTAAACAATTCACACTCGGCAAAAACGAAAGGCTTAAAAGCCGAAAACTGATTGAACGGGTGTTCAGGGAAGGAAAAAATTTTGCCTTGTATCCCTACCGGGTCTATTATATTAACGGGATTCTTCAGGCCGGGTCTCCACCAGCATTCAATGTGCAATTCGGCGTAGGGATAGGGAAGAAAAATTTTAAAAAAGCAGTGGACCGTAACCGCATCAAGCGATTGACAAGAGAGGCTTACCGTTTACAGAAAAACATATTGCAGGAGAACCGCAGACAAAAAGATAAACAATTGGCGCTTTTCCTGATTTATACGGGTAAGGAATTACCTGAGTATGACAAGCTGTACGAGAAGATAGGTGTAATTCTAAAAAAGCTGGTAACCATCACAGATGAAAACATTGCTGATCCTGCTTAGCATGCCATTTATTGCCCTGATCAAATTGTATCAGTGGATACTTTCTCCCCTTCTTGGTCCGAAATGCCGCTTTACGCCAAGCTGCTCCCACTATGCAATTGAAGCCCTGAAAAAATATGGCTTCTTCAAGGGAGGCTGGCTGGCAATCAGAAGAATTTCCCGTTGTCATCCATGGGGTGGTCACGGGTATGATCCCGTGCCGTAGGAATTCCAGCCACTTATTTTTTCGTGAGGAGTCAGTATGTTTTTGACTGACGAGTCAACTGGTTCAAAACCGGAACAGTCAATGTACCAAAAACGGACAGTGCTATTTTTTTGCTTAATAAAACCTGCTGATAATCAGGAGGGAAAGAATTGTCATAATTTTTGTACAGGTATTGGGTCCCGGTATTGTATGTTGGTACAAAGACCTCCTTTTCTTTCTTAACTAAGCCATTACCATGTTAAAAAACTATTTCAAAACCGCTTTCAGAAACCTGCAAAGAAATAAGGTTTATTCCAGCATTAACATCCTGGGCCTAAGCCTTGGCCTTGCCTGCGCGATGCTGATCATTTTGTATGTGAAAGATGAAGTCAGTTATGACCGCTTTCATAAAGATTTCAGCCAGATTTACCGCATTGGCATGAAAAGAATCAAACCTGATGGAAGCATGGATGGCCAGAGTGGCATCACGGGATATTTCCAGGGACCCAGATTTACCGCAGGGATTCCTGAGATAAAATCATTCCTCCGGCTTCAGGGCAATCAAATAGATATAAAGACAGGCACGGAAATCAGATCGCAGGAAATAGTTTATGTGGATTCCAATTTCTTTTCTGTTTTTTCATTCCCCTTAGTCAGTGGCAACCCGAAAACAGCATTAAGGGAACCTCATTCGCTGGTGATCTCGGAGGAGGTTGCCAGGAAACAATTCGGGTCTGGCGACGCTTTGGGCAAAACCATGTTGGTAAAGGATAACGACGATAAATTTTCGTCCTATTGGGTAACAGGCGTAGCTAAAAAATGCCCGCAGAATTCATCCATCAAATTCGATGTTCTTTTGCCCATAAAAGTATCCAAGGAAGATGAGGCGCTGAATGAAAACTGGTTCAATTTCTTCCTTAACACATTTGTGGTGCTTGAACCGGGTGCCAATCCGAAACTGGTGGAGGCAAAAATGAAAAAACTGTATGAAGCGGATGCTAAGGAAACCATAAAAATGGTTGCCGAAAAATATGGTGACAGGTCAACGACCATATATAATCTGCAACCCTTTACAGACATGCATCTCAGTAAGGATTACTCTGCAGACAATGGACTTAAGGATGCAAGCAATCCCGTGTACTCCTATATTCTTTCAGGCATTGCACTTTTTATTTTGCTGATTGCCTGCATCAATTTTGTCAACCTCACGGTTGCCCTTTCCCTGAAACGCGCCAAAGAGATCGGCATTCGCAAGGTGGCTGGGGGAGACAGGAAGCAACTTATCCTCCAGTTCCTAGGTGAGTCATTCATTTTATGTTTCCTGGCTTTTGTATTTGCGATTATTTTTGTGCAACTCATACTGCCGGTATTTAATGAGCTTTCTAATAAAGCTCTTGCAGTCTCCTATTTATTTGATGTAAAACTAATAGCCGGCTACATTGCTCTTTTTATGATCACGGGCCTGCTGGCAGGCTTTTATCCTGCATTGGTCCTATCGGCTTATAATCCGGTGCAAACCCTCTATGGCCGGCTTCCCCTGACCGGTAAAAATTATCTGCAGAAGGGGTTGGTTATATTGCAGTTCACATTGGCCTCTTTCTTAATCATCAGCACTATCACCATATACTCTCAGTTTAATTACCTCACCAATGAAAAATTGGGCTATGATGACCGAAATCTTGTTACCGTTAACAGTTTTGCGATAAGACGGAGTGAAGCCAAATTGATAAAAGATGAACTGATGAAAAGCCCGGCTATTATTGATGTGGCAAGCAAGAATGGCGGATCCTGGGGGACTGTGGCAAAGGTAAATGGTGAAACCCAGATCGGGTTCGCCTATGAGACTGTGGACGAATCCTACCTGCCCTTGTTAAAAATACCCGTCATAAGGGGCAGAAATTTTTCGAAGGACTTTCCATCTGATTCAACTCATTCCGTTTTGGTCAATGAAGCTTTTGTGAGAAAGGCGGGATGGAGGGAACCGATTGGCAAGGAATTGAACTTTTGGTACCGGGAAGGCGAAAAATATACCGTCATCGGGGTTGTAAAAGACTATCATTATCAATCCTTAACTTGAGAAATAGGGCCACAGGTATTTACCACAAAACCCGGCAATTCTTATGGAAAGACATTTATAAAAATAAAACCCAATGGTGAAACTGCCAGCCTGCTCCATATCGAAAGGACATTTAAGAAATTATTTCCAATCAGTCCGTACTCATACGTGTTCCAGGACCAGGAGAATCTGAAAAACTATGAAGCAGAAGCCAAGTGGAAAAAGATCATGCTTTTCGGTGCCATACTTACCATTTTTATTTCCTGTATCGGGTTATTTGGATTGTCGGTATTATCAGCCCAAAAAAGAACAAAAGAAATCGGGATCAGAAAAGTACTCGGTGCTTCGGTCAGCGGAGTGGTGGCCATTCTTTCAAAAGATTTTCTGAAATTGGTTATAGTTTCCCTGTTGGTTGCAATACCACTTTCCTGGGTGGCTGCCAACAAATGGCTGGAGAATTATCCATACCGAATTACCCTTAGCTGGTGGATGTTTGCAGTTGCTGCCTTACTGGTCGCCTTGATTGCTTCCGCAACGGTAAGTTTCCATGCAGTAAAGGCGGCGGTTGCAAATCCGGTGAAGAGCCTTAGAGCCGAGTAGAGACGTTTTGGGCGATCAACCTGATTGCCTTCTGCATTTTGCGATGGTTCACAGTGCAGGCACGGGTTTTACAGAAGAGAAGACCAATCAAAAGAATTGAAGTAGGGATAACCCGGCTTATCCTTACAGCCCAATTTCTATGGCTGATGCAAGCCGCAGGTCCGGGATATTCTTATGTACCGAGATGATATTGCTCAAACTCCCGGGGTTAAGAGTGGCAGCCGATCATATCCTTTCCTAAAAAACCTCGCATAACTTTCTTTGCGTTTGCAGATGAGATAACCCTATTATTTGTTCATTCCCGAGAGCTTTGCTATGATCTCCCGTACTTCCTCGTTGGTATAAAATTTATACAGTTCCGGTACGGAACCCGCATCAAAGGAGCCAGGGACGCTGGTATAAGGCCCGAATATTTTCGCGTTCGTGGCAGTGGTTATTTTAGAAATTTTATTTGGAGGAATAAAATAGTTTCTATTCACAACACTCTGGTTTTGACCAAGGACTAATTTTTGAAGACTGTCTATTCTCTGCGTTAGCTGATCCTGGGTGATCCTTCCTTCGCCGGCCTCTGTTCCAACGTGCTGAAAACTTCCAACAACGGTATCGGTTTTCAGGTTGGCAATGTAAAGACCATCTTCCTTTGCCTCCAGGGTGAATTTACCGGCCGGAGTCTGAACGTTCAGGGTTACCGGCGCCGAACCGCTGAATTCAAGTTCTTTTTCCTGATGGGTTGTGCCATCTGTCACCGTAATATTTTGTTGGGAATTGTCCACCTGAATTTCACTGCTGGCATAGACCAGTATTTTTTTACTGTGTGAGGTACAGGCAGTCAGGAAGATTAAACCGGAACAACCCCACAAAAAAAGAGTTTTCATTTTCATTATATTAAAAAAATAATCCCGGTTTGAGACCGGGATTGCAAGTAACAGAATTTTTTTTACTTTAACTCATAAAGCTTCTTCATATCGCTTGTTGATGGTATCCCAATTTATGACGTTCCAGAAAGCCGCCAGATAATCCGCACGTCTGTTCTGGTATTTGAGATAATAAGCATGTTCCCACACATCCACTCCCAAAAGAGGAGTTCCTTTTACGTCGGCCACATCCATCAGGGGATTATCCTGGTTGGGTGTGGAGGAAATAATGAGTTTGCCGTCCTGCTCCACCAACCATGCCCATCCGCTGCCAAAGCGGGATATCGCAGCCTGAGCCAATTTTTCCTTTAATGCATCAAAAGAACCAAACTCCGCGGCGATCGACTCCGCTAATTTCCCCTTGGGAGCACCGCCTGCACCGGCAGCCAGGCTTACCCAGAAGAAGCTGTGGTTCCAATGTCCGCCTCCATTGTTGCGGACAACAGGGCTGATGGTGCCCGCTTTCTGGACCAATTCTTCCAAAGATTTGCCTTCGTTGGACGTTCCCGTTACTGCTTTGTTCAGATTGTCAACGTAGGCCTGGTGATGCTTGCCATGATGAATCTCCATGGTCTTTGTATCAATATGAGGCTCCAATGCATCTGGTGCATAGGGCAAAGGAGGTAATGTAAATGCCATAGTTATAGTTTTTAAATTAAATGGACAACAAATTTACGCCTCAAAGGTTGATTACAAAATTAAAGACTGTTACGAAATGCGGAATTAACCAAAATACAATCTTCGTAGTAANNAAAACAAGAACAATATGAAGAAAACTTCGGCTGCCAGTCCGTCCCGCAGAAGCTTCCTGAATAAAATGGCAAGAACGCTCGCAGCGACCTCTTTTGTTCCGGGTATCCTTCAGGCTGCGGAAAAAGAACGGAATTTTCAGTTACTGAGAAGAGGAGAGAAATACAGCGCAAATGACCAGATACAAATCGCACTCATCGGAGCCGGTGGAATGGGGAATGCCGATACCAGCACCGCTGTTACCGTTCCCGGCATCAAGCTGGTGGCAGCCTGTGACTTATACGACGGCCGTCTGGAGGATATGAAAAAAAAATACGGGAATATATTCGTGACAAAAGAATATAAGGAAATTTTAGAACGCAAAGATATTGACGCCGTCATTGTTGCTACTCCCGACCACTGGCACAGGGATATTTCTATAGATGCGATGAACAGTGGAAAAGCGGTTTATTGTGAGAAGCCAATGGTGCATGATATTACCGAAGGGGCGTCAGTAATTGAGGCCCAGCAAAGAAACAAAGCAGTCTTCCAGGTCGGGAGCCAGGGAATGAGTTCCCTGGGAAATGAAAAGGCNNGTTGAATTATGCGGAAGGCTTCTGGGCAAGAAATTCTCCCGGCGGAGCCTGGCAATACGAAATTCCGGCTGATGCTTCTGAAAAGACGGTTGACTGGAAAAGATTCCTGAAAAATTACCCCGACCGGGCTTTTGATGCCAAAAGGTTTTTTCGGTGGCGTTGTTACAAAGACTATGGAACCGGCGTTTCGGGAGATTTATTTGTCCATTTATTTTCAAGCCTTCATTTCATAGTAAGTGCGGTAGGTCCGGAAAAAATAATGGCTACAGGAGGTCTCCGGTTTTGGAAAGATGGTCGCGAAGTGCCTGATGTCCTCTTAGGCATGTTTGATTATCCACAGGCAGAAAAACATCCTGCCTTTAATCTTTCCCTTCGCGTTGATTTTGTGGACGGCACTGCTGACAATACCTATCTTCGTCTGGTTGGGAATGAAGGATCCATGATTGTTGAATGGGATAAAGTAACGCTTACCAAGAATAAAACTTATCCTCCTTCCGATGATTCCTATATCTCCAGGGACAAACCGGATCCCTGGGCCTACGATCGCAAAAAAATATTGGATCCCGAGGCAATCGTTTTTAAGGCTGAGGATGGCTATAAGGGAGCACATTTCGATCATCATCATAATTGGGCTCTTTCCATACGCAGAGGGAAACCTGTTATCGAGGATGCATTGTTCGGTTACCGGGCAGCGGCACCCGCCCTTCTTTGCAACGATAGTTATTTCAAAGAGAAGACCATTAAATGGGACCCGGCGAAATTAAAATTGATCAGCTAAAAATATGCATCATGAATAAACTTTCAACGATTGTTGCTTCGGCGGCAGTACTTGCCCTCGTTTCCTTCCTTGTTCCAAAAAATCCCCGTCCTCCGCAGACAGACAATGTTTTGACCCCATCAGAGAAAAGAAGTGGCTGGGTTCTACTGTTTGACGGCAAGACCACAGGCCGCATGCGCACCTATAAAAACCTGCCGGATGACAGCTGGGAGATAGTCAATGGAGAATTGCATTGTAAGGACAAGGGGGTACAGCACCGCGCTGATCTTATTACCAAGGATCCTTATGCCAGTTTTGAATTGCAGGTAGACTGGAAAGTGGAAAAAGGCGCCAATAGCGGGCTTCTGTACCATGTTCAGGAGACCCATACTTCTCCTTATGAAACCGGACCGGAATACCAATTGATAGATGATCTCGGTTACCCGGACAAGTTAGAAGACTGGCAAAAAAGCGGCGCCGACTATGCCATGCATCCTCCGCTGAAAATAGCCTCCAAACCAGTTGGTGAATATAATCACAGCAGGCTGGTGGTGCACGGAGCACATGTCGAACATTGGCTGAATGGCTTCAAGGTAGTGGAGTTTACGGCCTGGACTCCGGGATGGCAAAAATTGAAAACTTCCGGCAAATGGAAAGATTATCCAGATTACGGGAAGGCAAAAACGGGACATATTTCCCTGCAGGATCATGGAGGAGGTGTCTGGTTCAAAAATATCAAGATCAGGAAATTGTAAGCCAGGGAATTGTCATCTCCTGTCTTTAAAGAAATTTTTCATAAGCCCCCCGCATTCTTCTTTCAGTACGCCGGGTATTAATTCGGTTTTGGGGTGAAAAGGCGAAGGGGCTACTCCGAGCGCTTCAATGGAAGGACAGGGGATAACATATTTTCTATAACCGTTCTTTTCATCATCGGCGCCAAAAACCACACGTTGAATCTTACTCCAGAACATCGCCCCTGCGCACATTAAGCAGGGCTCGACCGTTATATAGATCGCAGCATCCGGCAAATATTTAGAGCCCAGGTAATTGAAAGCTGATGTGAGAGCGATGATTTCAGCATGTGCGGTGGAATCATTGAGTCGCTCCACCTGGTTATGTCCACGGGCGATGATTTTATCTTTCATTACAACGATGGCACCTACCGGCACTTCGCCGAGTTCAAAAGCTTTCTTCGCTTCCTTGATGGCCTGCAACATGTAATATTCATGGGTCACAATAGTAAAAATAATAAAAATATGCAGTGTTTGAAAAATCGGATTCTTCGGGTTTTGCACAAGTAAAGCCCTTGAGCGGGTAATGGATATGTCGTTGCAGGTAAGAGTGACGCTTTCTCTTCACTGGGTGGTTTTTCCAATTGATTCGAATATTGCTTTGGCTATTTCCCTATATTCCTTTCCGGTTAAATTATCCCCTGCTATATTAATAATTACATCGGCCTTTTCATTTCTGTAATGGAATTTTAACTGACTTGGATCCTGTACGGCCAAAACGGTCGCGACTTTGTTTGACCTTCTCGTAGATACTTCTTTATCAATTGTGTTAAGGCAAAGGGTTGTAAATCATTATATATTTTATGAACTTCGATTTCTACTAAAAATATAAAGACTATTCTAATATTGAACTGCTGAAAATTATCAGACAACCCGGGGCTTACCAAGCTGATGCTATCGATGCTGCGTCCCAAATTCTGAATAGCAGACCGATTGAAATAAAAGATAGGGTAACAGTTGACCATTACTTTTAAAATATAGAACTGAAAGAAAAAGCCAGACAAGATAAAATAAATTCCTGCAAAGGCAACGCAAAGGATTTTCTTGAACCCATCCTGGAACCCGGCGAAAATATAAAACCTGTCAAATGGCTAAACATTCTTCTATTATATATTGCTCTTCAATGGGCCTGGTCATTCTATCAGACTGTCAAGCATTTCATAAATATTTTACAATGCAGGTATTGCGAATTTGATATCTTTTTTANNATATTTTCTTTTTACTTTTTAAGCAAAGACGATGGGGATGGATTCTTTTGTTTGCAGACAACTTTTTTATCCTTATTTCACGAATAGGACAATCTTATATTTTCTTTAAGTATCAAAGTGCCCATCCTGGTACTATATTGTCATTTGTAGGTCCTATTGTTTTAAGAACCCTTTTCGCTTTTTTTCTTTGGCGGCACCTTATAGCTGAATTTTTTGGAGTCACAAAGGAAATNNTGAATGTAATATTTTATAGGTAAGTTATCAGAAAAGTTAAGGGGTCTTTTATGCATTTAACACCCGAACAGTCATTTGCGGCAATCTAGAATTTAATATTTCGAAACTTACCAAATGGAAACTTCTGACGTTCTTGTTGGTCCGGCTGGATTGCCTTTTAAAAATACGCAAGCCGCTCGGTATTACTCCTTCGGTTCTTTTTAATAACGGAGTCGCGCAAGCGCCGGAAGCAACTGACGAGGAATTGATTTTTCTTTTTTGACCAAGCCTGCTACGCCGCCTTACCTGCTCCGGACATGCATTGCCTGGCCACCACCTCCCGCCAATTGAATGGTTATTGAATCCTTATTCGTAACAACGCGTGTTTCTTTGACTAGGTGATTTGGGTTATCGGAAGCGTCAGATGCGTCGGTATAAATATCAACAACATATTCTCCCGGAGACAAAAAATAAAGGGGGACCGATATTGTCCTTGGAGCATGGTTGGTAATGGTTCCCACAAACCAATCCCTGTTTTTCCTTCTTGCAATAGTGATGTATTCACAAACGCCTGCATCAATCACTTTTGTTTCATCCCAAACTGTCGGCACCTCCTTTAAGAATTCAAAACCCGGCTGTCCTTCATAGGCTGCAGGATAATCACAAACCATCCCTAGGTAATTCTCCAATACCACGTACATGGCCAGCATATGGCAGCGGGTACCCAGCACCAGCGGCCTGGTATATTGCGTTTTGAATTGTGATTTTGGGACCGCGCGAAAACCGCCAAGATGGTAATCGGTAGAACCTGCAAGCATTCTTGTAAAGGGCATATTAATATCATGGTCCGGTGAAATGCCATTA
>PLCH01000199.1:2446-5378 GCA_003135585.1 Chitinophagaceae bacterium | reverse complement strand
GTTCAGCCCAGGGCCAGCCGGCGATACTGATGGATGATAGACCCCGGCCTCCCGGCTTTCCACCGCTGAAGGTCTATTTTATAAACAATACAATCGTCGGTCCCCGGCGCGACGGGATATCTTTTTACAACGATTACGGGACCGTGGATATGGGTAATATCATTGCCAACAACATAGTTACTTCTCCCGGTTTACTTGCAACCCAACCTCTTTATGCATATTTTGATTTACAGGCAAATCCTCATGTCAGCCTGTCAAATAACCTGACTGTAGCCACTTCTGCCCTTGCAGGACTGGTAAATGCGGCAACCAAGGACTATCATCTATTGGCAGGGTCCCCCGCAATTGACAATGGGATGAACGCAGGAACTTATGGAATAAAAACTGATATGGATGGAAACGCCCGGCCATATGGCAAGGCCTATGATATGGGAGCCTATGAATATAAAGGAGGAGTGTCTCCCCTGATTGCCAACGCAGGGGTCCATCAAACCATAACGCTTCCGGTAAATTCCGTAACCCTGGATGGAAGTCACTCCACAGATCCCAACGGAACGATCACCAGCTATGGCTGGACCCAGCTATCAGGACCTTCCACTGCTGCCATCAGTAACAACTCGGCAGCGTCGACATCCGTGACCGGGATGATACAGGGAACCTATATTTTCAGGTTAACGGTAAAAGATAACCTGGGAGCAACCGCCACCGCTTTGGATAGCATTTTTGTAAACCCTTTAAAAGTAGCGCCCAGCGTGAACGCGGGGAGTTCCCAAACAATCAAACTTCCAGCAAATGCCGTTAATTTGAACGGGGTAGCGGCTGGCAATAACGGTGCAATAATTAAGACAACAGTTTGGACGAAACTAAGTGGAAATACGGCTACGATAGCCTCACCTTCGAACTTAGCTACAACTGTCACGGGTTTGATAGCCGGGACCTATGCTTTTCAGTTAGCAGCAACTGATAACAATGGTTTATCCAATACATCTTCCGTTTCAATCGTTGTTAATCCAGCAGATACTATAACCAGCAGTACCAATCAAACCATACAGGTGAATTTATACGCGGGTGTAAATCCTTATTTAAATAGTGCCTGGAATAATTGGAATGTTTCGGCTGCGACCACAAGTGCAGTTACTTCCACTGCCTTCCATTATGCTGACGGAACTTCATCACCCCTTACCGCCACTTTAAGCGGCGCCCAGGGTGTCGCCGATAATGGTACCAGTTACGGGGGAACCATTGCACCGCCGGGAGTGTTAAGATATGCCAGTTATAATTCATCCATAAGAACTTTGACATTGCATAATATACCAGCAACAAGTATCTCTTCCCTTGAGATATACGGAAGCAGGGCCAACTTAGGAAATTCAAGCATTTATACTATTAATGGCATTTCAAAAACACTTGTTACGGATTTTAATTTGACAGGTGATGCAGTATTTAGTAATATACCGGTCAGCAATGGAAATTTGGTTATTAATGTGGACAAAAAAGGTAGCTTCAATTACATAAATGGGTTCAAGATTACCCTGTCCACCAATAAAGTAGCATCCATAACTGAAAATGCAGCAGTAAGCAGTCTGACTGCTGAAACTAATAGTTCGGAAAAATTCCAGGCATATCCCAATCCTGCTGTTGATTTGGTTAATGTCACTTGGAGCAGTAGTTATAAAGGCAATGCGAGTATATCCTTATTTGACATATCTGGCAGACAACTACAAGCAAGGAATATTATAAAGGACCAGCAGGACTATTATGATCATATCAGCTTGAGCGCTCTTAAACCGGGTGTTTACCTACTGGTAATCAAATTACAAAATGGTAAATCATTCACCCAAAAGTTAGTTAAGGGATAATCCGAAAACATTAAATGGTGGGTTGGCGTCAACCGACTACTGCTTCTTCCCCATACATCTGCTTTTTGAATTTAATCGATGGTGATGGAATAAAGGCGCCTATTCCGAGTTGATTCCATTTTTCATCAACGGAACGGATAGTTTCATCGTCGGCCACAATTATGTTCGGCCAATCCCGTTGAAAGTTGTCAAATTGTTTTGTTTTACGGCTGCCATCAAAACCAATACAGCTAAATGTTTTTAGTGGATGAATCGTTGACGAGCCTTGAAATATTACGTGATCTCTTTTTGGATCCAGGTTATTGCAAAACCTCCATAATGCAGTGGCTAAATCATTGGGATCTATAGTGGATTCAACAAAGAGGATCATTTTGATTCCTTCTATACCGGGCACGGATCTGCAAATTGACTCATGCAATTCCTTTATATGTCCAACTCTGTTCTTTTCAACAGATATAAGAAGACAAGGGATAGCTTTTNNCTTCCTTCACCTCAGAAAAAGCGGTTTTGATCCTCTCTCCCACTCCAGCTTCGCAGGTTGGCAATTCCAACTCAAATTTTTCATCTTTCTCCTCCTCAAATTTTTTTGTCCCGTCAATGCACATCTTTCCACCAAACCCCAGTTTGCTGCAACTATGATCCAGCACGTCCATGGGACCCTGTGAAAAATAAATATCAGTAGCGGGATTGAGGTTATCGAATACATATTTTGCGAGCTTGGGATAATCCTTGATCTGTGCGCCTCTATCGGCGAGAACTAAGATTTTGTTGAACATCATTTGCCCGGCACCCCACATGGCGTTCATTACCTTTTGACCCTGACCAGCGTAGTCTTTTTGGATCTGGGTAATAACCAAATTATGAAAGACACCTTCCACCGGCATTTCCATATCAATAATTTCAGGCACCATGGTCATTTTAATTGGAGCCAAAAAAATGCGTTCTGTAGCTTTCCCAAGCCAGGCGTCTTCTTGCGGCGGAATCCCTACAATGGTGGCTGGATATACAGCATTTTTTCTATGGGTAATTGCTGTGACATGGAACCTCGGATACCAGTCCGGCAATGAATAATA
>PLCH01000199.1:0-2407 GCA_003135585.1 Chitinophagaceae bacterium | reverse complement strand
TGCCAACATGTATTCATCGACGTTTTCCGGTAAGGGGGCCGTAGCGCTGTAAGCATATACCGGATCTCCTCCAAGGGCAACAGCGACCGGCATCCTTTTATTCAGTTTCTTATATTCCGAAAAATGTTTTGCACTCACTTTGTGCTTGTGCCAATGCATACCTGTTAAAACAGGGCTGAAAAGTTGCATGCGGTACATTCCCACGTTGCGGATATGGGTATTTGGATCTTTTGTGTGGATGATTGGAAGCGTAATAAATGGGCCACCATCCTTTGGCCAGCAAGTTATAATGGGAAGCTTTGTAAGGTCTGGTTCGCTCATAACAACTTCCTGGCATTCCCCTCGTCCGCTTTTTACAGCTGGCATCCAGCTTGCAAACTGTCCAAGCTTGGGTAAAAATTTTAATTTATCTATTATGCTTTCTTTTGGGGAAGACAATAATTTAAAAAGGTTTTCAATTTCAGTGGAGACTTGGTCTAAATTATCCACACCCAATGCCATGCACATACGCTTTTCACTGCCATAGGCATTCATCAATACTGGAAATTCGAAACCGGTATTCTCAAATAAAAGGGCTTTGCCCCCCTGGCCGGTTTTACTCACCCTGTCAGTAATTTCTGCTATTTCAAGCTTGGGGTCTACATAGTCTCTGATCCGAACCAATTCTCCGGCTTTTTCCAAAGCCTGAATAAATTCATGCTGATTACGATAAGCCATTCTTTTGTTGTTTCAAAAGCAAAAATAACCTACAAAATGAAAGGAATACCGGATA
The DNA here is from genome assembly GCA_003135585.1 of Chitinophagaceae bacterium. GTDB lineage: Bacteria > Bacteroidota > Bacteroidia > Chitinophagales > Chitinophagaceae > Puia. Next base: position 1,635 of record PLCH01000199.1, on the reverse strand, counting down.
ATTATTTATCCAAGAGATGTTAATCCAGGTCAGGAAACCCTCAAATAACCTTTTTAGGACAATTTACGCTTCCCCTCCCACCTTTTCCATTAGAAATGCCTATGGAATTGATCCCAATACTTATTTTTATCACGGAAAGATAATACCAATCGTAAAACTTTGGACTGCCGCGTTTGGTACCAACAGCCGGATAATTGGGATTCCCTCCTTTTATTTCGTTACCCCGGTAAGAAAGCTCTACCGCCTTAGGACCTTTTGCAGCCAATAATATGGCAGGATCGACGTACATGGTACTCACATCATCTAAATAATCGGTGAATAATTTACGAAATCCAATCTCATAGGCCAGTACAACGTTGTCAGATATCCGAAGTTTGATACCGCCCCCGAATGGAATAGCAAGTTGGGTGAGTTTATAGGGTTTTTGACCCGGATATTGGGGAAGACCCTCCCCTTCTGTACTCAAAGGTTGTAAAAAAACTTTGTGCCCCAGCGTATCAAAAGTGTATGGATTAAAATGATAAACTGCGACTCCGGCAAAAACATAAGGAGAAAACCGATTCCGGCTCAGATCAAGTAATGTATATTCGCCCAATATATTCGCTTCATATATGCTGGTTTGAAAGCTGAGATTTCGCGGTTTTAATTCAGGTTTATTATTCACATCAGATGCTCCTACCTTTGCTATCGTAAGATTACCCAAAATGGAAAAATGATTAGTAAGATCGTATTGAAGTCCGGCTCCAAAAGCACCATAAGACTGGTCCATTGTAAATTGTTTACTCTGAAGATCTCCTGAATAATTTGAAATGCCCCCAAATAGGTTTAAGTGCAGCCGCTGGGCATTCAGCAAGGAAGGAATCAAGATTCCCAGCAAAAAGAACTTCTTCATATTTTTATGATTTCGGTGACCAATTTTTAATATTCAAAGGTCCTGCAAGGCATACGGATTTTTCTGGAAATGGTTTACCAAGGATGGAAAATAGAGAAGAATCATTCAAAATTCAACAAAATAACGCAAGTATTGAGCCAATTATTGGTTAAAGACCTGCAAGCCACTATAGATTTTTCCATGTAAGATGAACGCATTTTTCTGAAAAAGAACTTTTTACATTAACTTTGCAGCCCTTCATAATTCGGGTAGTGGCGCAGCCCGGTAGCGCACTTGTATGGGGTGCAAGGGGTCGCAAGTTCGAATCTTGTCTACCCGACGGTTCTCGTAGCAAACTAAACCAATGGCCCGTAAAACGCAGTGTTTACGGGCTTTTCTATTTTTTTCCATATTAAGTTATGCATATTATACCAGTTCTCGCCCGAACGGCGAGGTGAACAGATTTTAGAAGAGGCGAACAGTAATTTTGTTCACCAAATCGACTTAACTCTTTGCTGCTCAATTTTTTGGATTTTTTAGTTTTGGTATGATTTGATGGTTTTTGACTCATTTTTCGTGATCGAAAGACCGAAAAGAGGTGAACAGGGAGGTGAACAAGAAAAAAGGTTTAATCACTCAAAATGAATTAACATGAAAAATAAAAACACATTCGGAGTCCACTTCACACTGCGTTTGAGCAGATCAGTAAATGGAAAATTCCCCATTTATATAAGGATTGTAGTGAACAAAAGTCGCGTTGAGCT
>PLCH01000635.1 GCA_003135585.1 Chitinophagaceae bacterium | reverse complement strand
CTTGCTCAATCCAAGGAATTCACTGATGTCGGCTCCTGCCACAAATGCCTTCGGACCCGCGCCGGTGATAATCGCCGATTTTATAGCCGGATTATTATACACTTCATCAATGGCGGCATTCAATTCCTCCATCACGGTTTTATTAAGGGAATTCAGTTTTTCAGGTCTGTTAATGGTAATGATGAATATATTGTTTGTAAGTTCAGTGAGCAGGGTCTGGTACATACATAATTTTGATCAAAAATATATCTCTTTCCGCTAACGGCAGCTACCGGCATGACTTTTTTGAACAATGAATTTAGATGGTCGAGTCAGCTTGGGAAAGGAAAATATTTCAACTGGTTAGGGAACTTTAAAGGATTTTACAAACCGGAAGTTTCCGTTGGACTGCATGCCTTAGGGGAAGCTGGACAAAAATCTAAATAAACAATAATGGCTAAGGAGTTGCGGAGAACTGAAGCCGGAATAATTAAAAACTCTTGTTCTTTTTCACCCATTCGGTAATATAGTTTGCGNNAAGTTTTTTCATGTCATCGTCCGGAATAATCCCACCTCCTGTCAGCAGTACATCATCCATGCCTTTTTCTTTCATCAGCTGTATGATCTTTGGAAATACCGTCATGTGGGCGCTGCTCAGAATGCTGATACCGATAGCATCCACATCTTCCTGTAAAGCCGCATTCACCACCATTTCCGGGGTTTGCCGGAGGCCGGTATAAATAACTTCCATGCCAGCGTCACGCAGGGAACTTGCTATTATTTTGGCCCCCCGGTCGTGGCCGTCCAGTCCAACTTTGGCAATCAATACCCTGATGGGGCGATTCAGTTCTTTGGTCATTCAATTACTATTGAAGTTTGCTGCATCAAAAATAAGCATTAAGGTCAGTTAAGCGCTGCTTTATCCTTTTCTATTTTCTGTTTAAACATCTGGTTGAATTTTTCATCTGCCCCTTTTAGTATTATGATCAGACTTCCTTTTTCTCTTGAATAAACATTGGTAATGCTGTCCGCCAACAGGGAGACTTTGAAATCATGGATAAACGAATGCTGCATTTCCTCTTTGTCATCCGTTACGAGTATCATATTGTCAATATGCAAATTTTCAGGCAGCCAATATAAAAAACTTGCGTTATCACTGGTTGCTTCCGGCAGCTGATATTTTCCTCCGAAGAAATTAACGGCACCTGCCTCTCCGTAATTGTCGCAGAATAGGAGGGTGTGGGCTTTCTCGTTGCTATCGAGGGTTTGATAGGCCTTGGCTACTTTTTGGGTCATTTCTTCCCAACCCAGCATATCTGCAAAATCCTGTGGAAGGCGATGATTTTTACCGTCTTCCCATTTTAACAGGCCTATTTTCTTGGAATTCAAAACTGTATAAATTTTTTCCAGTCTCATGGGTGATGCAAATGGCAGTGCGATGGGGAAAAAGGGAATCGCAAGTAAAAATATCAGGGAGGGAACAGACCATTTTAATACATTCCAGCTCTTGCGTTCAACTATTTTTTCAATAAAGATACTGCCTGCTGCGAGCAAAACCGGGTATATGCTTATGGCATAATAATTTTTGCCTTTAAATAATAATAGTATGCCAATGACACAGAGGTAAAGAATGCCAAGGATNNGGACAATGTAGCGCTTACCCTCCCTGTTGAAAAAAATATAACACAGGCCCGTTATCCAGATAAAGCAACACGGAAGGGTGATGACAAGCTGGTCAATTATAAATTGAATGCGATTCAGGTATTGCAATTGTTCGTCCTGCAAGAGCTGCATGTGATGCACAACAGGGAAATGGTGGTTGAATTGCCATATAAAATTAGGCAGGGCAATCAGCAGGGCAGTGAGCATCGCAAAGTAAAAATGCCTGCTTAACAGCAATTTTCTTCTCTCGGTAAGCAATACGCTTGCCCAGAAAGAAATAATAAAAAATGCCATCGTGTATTTGCTGAGCATCCCCAGGCCAAAACAGATGCCGATATAATAGAGGTATTTCTTGTTTTCTGTATCAATCCAGCAAATAATGCAATAAGAACTGAGGGTCCAGAAAAAGGCATCCAGGATATTTGGTTGGAATAAAATATTCAAACGCAGAAATCCGGAAACCAAAAACGAAAAGCATGCCAGGAAGACAGCATAGGTATTTCCTTTCAACTGTTGCACTATTTTGCCGATAAGGAACACTGTGAGACTGCCGAAAAGTGAGCCCCAGAAATAGACACTATAAAACGAATTGCCAAAAAATCTGCTGATGCGTCCCAATACGGCCAGCAAGGGTGGCATTTCAATAAAACCCCAAGCCAGGTGATTGGCATCGATTAAGTACAAATATTCATCCCGGTGCAATTCGAATTCGAGATGGATAAATAAAAAGGGAACGAGGAATTTAATAACTGCGAAGGAAATGATAATCCTGTTGGTTTTTGCCATACCGGGTTGTTTACGGAAAGTTACAACAGCAACCATAAATGTAAATCCATTATCAGGCTTCAAGCATTCTTAAGGTGTTTGTAATTCTGCTGATGGTTTCTTTTTTGCCGAGTAGGGACGCAATATCAAATACGCCTGGCCCATATTTTGCTCCAACCAGCATAATCCTTAAAGGCGACATCAATTCACCCGGTTTTAATTGGTTAACCGATGCAATTTCCTTG
>PLCH01000498.1 GCA_003135585.1 Chitinophagaceae bacterium | reverse complement strand
GGAAAACCCACGTAAACTGACCCGCTTTGGCCAAATGAAACCAAGGGGCCGGTTATTTTTGTTCTATTATTATTCCTTAAGACCAGCTCTCTACCTATAGCTGAAACATGCACTATAGCTCATTGTTAGCAGGTCTGCCAGGCTTGCATAAAGCCGCCTATTGGCTGCTGCCCTTTTTTTTTTCCTGTTGCCATGAAGTCCCGGTCGGGTTGCAAAATTATTTTTTTTGTTTGGGAAAAGGCGGGGAGGTGACTTTGTGAATATTTATTCATTTTGGTGAGTGCATGAGGTTTCGTTCCACTTACTATCCTTGACTCCCTTAATAAGAAGCCAAAACAACAGGGATATTTCTCCAGGACCTGCCAACGCGAGGTTGTAGGGATAGATGTAATATACAAGAGGCTGCCATAAAAGAGTAAGATAACCGAGACCGGCAAGCATTTCCAGTATGCCAATGATTCTTGGGATAAATGTTGATTTAAAAATGAGGTATCCAATTACCATACACCATAGGCCGAAGAATACTAACCCGAGGTCATAGGATTGCACGTTTAATTTGATAAGCATTAGAGATAGAGCCTGCAATTGTTCATGGGTAAATGCATCGAAGTAGTTCATTCCTTTCAAGATGAGCAATGGCAAGATGTAAAAAAAACTGCTAAGCGTCCACATTACACATGCCATTAACATAATGAACCCTGCAAATAATGAAACAGTCCTGCTCAACTTCTTAAAAAGATGATAAAAGAGAACCGCCCAAAGGATATGGAGTGGTACAGCCACGAATGAAGAAACGAATCCTAATCTAAATAGGGATTCTTGTGAGAGAATGTTGGCAGATGTTTCTGTTGCGTTTCCGGGTTTGATGAGCTTTCCGAAAACAATCATTTGACCATATACGGAAGTCAAGCTTCCTAGCAAATAACAGAAGCCAGCAATTCTTGCATATGGTTTGGGAGAAGTTTCAAAGATATTACTCGTCATCTTGTTTTGTTATGTTTATTGTCGGGTGTTTGCAAAAATATAAATATTTTACAGGAGGCAAACGGTGAAGCCAATGTGTTTGGGTTGCATCTCAGCTTGTGTTTGCAGATTAAACCCTGCGAAATATCGTTCTTTAGTATAAAGTTTTAAATGACCAATCCTTTGGCTGATCAATTTCATCGGAGAACCGCCCCTTATCAAAATAGTGGCAAAAAAATGGCTGGCAACTGCACAAAAGAATTTATCTAAACCATCATTCATAAAATGTTTTTATAAAATCACACTTTTGAAAATAGTTTCAACATAAAAAACCCATCATTTTCAGGCAGGGCTTTCCCGGTTCAGCACATCAACAAAAACCTTCTTGAAAAGTTAACAGGTTAGAACTCATAACTTTCAAATTTTCATTTGGCAGACTTTTCATATAGTGTTCAGTAGTATTAGTTGTCGTATGCCCCTTAAAGCACAAATCTTCATGCGGAGGCCCGGCTACGGGGGAAGATCCTAATGAGGCTTATCTCGAAATCAAAAACTTCTGGTGTTGTCTTTGTCCGTTATTTTTNNGGAAAGTATTTGATCCTTTAACAGAAGGGTTTATTGTGTTCATCACATTTTGTCCTAACACATTGTAAACATCAACTTTTACACTGCCATTATTTCTACCTATAAATTCAACAGTAAGATTATCGTTTGCAGGATTCGGATAGAGCCTGAAATCAGCAGTATTTTCTTCGGAAATGTTTATACGATCAGAATTGGATTGCGCGATGCTGGGAGCTTTGCTAGTAGTATATACCCAAACTGCTCCTGCATCGCTATTATCCGCAATCCCTCCCACAATGGCTGTGCTCCCNNCAATTTACTTCCCTGCTGAGTCCATTGTCCACCAGTGCGGGTAAAAATCCATGCTGCACCTACACTGTTATTATCTTTCCATCCCCCAAGGATGGCTGTATTTCCACCCGATGAAATGGAAACAGACCAGCCTTGTCGTACATCTAAACCCACAGCTCCTGTACCTGTTAATTTACTTCCCTGTTGAGTCCAAACTCCGCCAGAGCGGGTAAATACCCATGCTGCACCTATACCACCCTTATCTTTCCATCCTCCCACGATAGCTGTATTGCCATCGGATGAAATGGAAACAGAGAGACCTTGATATGCACCAGCAGTACCCGTACCTGAACCTACCAATTTACTTCCCTGCTGAGTCCATACTCCGCCTGAACGGGTAAATACCCATGCTGCACCNNGGGTAAATACCCATGCTGCACCTGTAGCTATATCTTTAAAATTTAATTCATCATTATCACTCGGTCCTCCGATAATTGCTATATTCCCGTCATAAGAAAGGGAAACAGAGCGGCCTTGCCCTGCTGGGTTGAAAGCCCCTGTGCCTACCAATTTATTTCCTTGCTGAGTCCATACTCCAGCTGTGCGGGTATAAACCCATACTGCGCCTATACCGCTATTATCACCCGATCCTCCCACAATGGCTGTATTCCCATCGCCTGAAATGGAAACAGATTCCCCTTGTTGACTTAAA
>PLCH01000263.1 GCA_003135585.1 Chitinophagaceae bacterium | reverse complement strand
AGGGTCGACGAAATGTTTTGGAATAATATCAATCAAGGTGTTGATGCGGCCTTCTGTTTGCAAAAACCTGTTGAGTACGACCACTTTTCTCTGCTCGAGGATACAGTAACCACTTTGAAAAGTACCGCGCTCATAGCGAACCGTATAGCCTGATTCGTCTAAAATCCTTTCCATTTTTTCCAGGCTGGTTTGCGTATACTTCATAAATCAAAAGTAGTCATCCCTAACCAGTTACACTCCTAACTATCAGAATATTTTCCACACTTATTTAACTAGTCCGTTATTTTCTTGTCATCTTAATGACCGGAACAATCATCTCTTCCATACTTATGCCCCCATGCTGAAAGGTGTTACGGTAGTAATTGGCGTAATAATTATAATTGTTGGGGTAACACAAAAAACCATCCCCCTTTGCGAAAATAAATGAGGAATTGACGGTAGGCACAGGCAAGCCTGCTTCCTTCGGATCCCGGAAGGCCAGTACATCCTTTGGCTCATAATTCAGGTTCCTTCCGTGCTTATAACGCAGGTTGGTGGTAGTCTGTTTATCGCCAATTACCCTGAAGGGCGTCTTCACCCTGACACTGCCATGATCCGTTGCCAGTATCACATTTATTTTTTTATCTGCTATTTTTTTCAAGGCCTGGTGAAGCGGCGAATGTTCAAACCAACTGCTGGTAATGCTCCGGTAGCTGATTTCATCACTGGCCAATTCTTTAAGCACTTCCATTTCGGTTCGGGCATGGCTCAGCATGTCAACAAAATTGTATACTATAACATTGAGGTCATTGTTTAATAAATTGTGGATATTATTCACAAGGTCCTGGCCGGCCTGATGATTAAGGACCTTGGTATAAGAAAATTTTAGGTTGTCCCTTTTTAATCTTTTTAGTTGACCGTGGAAAAGCTCTTCTTCATGTAAATTCTTGCCCCCCTCCTCCTCATCATTTTTCCACAACGTTGGGTATTGCTTTTCAATTTCTATCGGCATCAATCCTGAAAAAATCGCATTGCGGCTATATTGTGTGGCAGTTGGTAATATACTATAAAAGCTATCTTCCTCCAATATGCGAAAACTTTCAGCAAAAACGGGTTGTATTACCTTCCATTGATCAAACCTCAGATTGTCCAGGAGAATAAAAAAAGTGGGAGTTCCTTTCTCCACATGGGGAAGCACCTTGAACTGAAAAAGGGTATTCGACAAAATCGGCTTTTCAATTGTTTTCGGATTCAACCAGCGGGCATAATTTTTGGAAATAAATTTAAAAAATTCAACATTAGCCTCCTGTTTTTGTGATTGCAATACTTCCCGCATTTCCGGGCTGTCACTTTTTGTCATTTCAAGCTCCCAATACACAAGCTTTTTATAGATATCCATCCATTCATTGTGATCCGGATTATTGTTAAGGGCAGTAAAAAGATCACGGAATTGTTGCTGGTAAGCAGGCGTTGTCTTTTCGGCGACCAACCGCTTATTATCAATTATTTTTTTTAAACTTAAAAGAACCTGGTTAGGATTGACCGGTTTTATAAGATAATCCGTAATCTGACTCCCAATCGCTTCATCCATAAGGTTTTCGGTTTCATTTTTGGTGATGAGCACGACCGGAACCTGTTGATTTATTTCTTTAATTTTTGCAAGGGTTTCCAGGCCTGTAATGCCCGGCATGGTTTCGTCAAGCAGCACTACATCCACGGGATTTTCCTTTACGTAGTCAACCGCATCAAATCCGTTTGTCATGGCTACTACTTCGTAACCCTTATTTTTAAGAAATAATATCTGTGATTGCAAGCTCTCTATTTCATCGTCCACCCAAAGTATTTGTGCTAAAGCCATGTAGCTGATTTAATAATTTGCATAATCTGCGGTCCAAATTTAATTTATCCAAAGGGCAATTGTAGTTTTACCGCTTCTTTTGTTTTGTTTTAACAAATCTGAAACAGAAATGCCCTTTCAACTCCGCAAGATCATAAATGACCCGGTGCATGGTTTTATTACCATTGATCACCCTTTATTACTACAGATCGTTTCCCATCCTTACTACCAACGCCTTCGCCGTATCCAACAGATGGCGTTTGCACATCTTGTATTTCCCGGGGCTGTACATACCCGGCTTCATCATTCCCTGGGCGCCTACCATTTAATGTGCAATGCTCTTTCCGAATTGAAAAATAAGGGAACGAGGATTACCGCGGAAGAAGAGTTAAGTGTCAAGATTGCCATTCTTTTACACGATATCGGGCACGGCCCATATTCCCATGCACTTGAAAATATTCTGGCAAAAGATGTGGGTCACGAAAAGATATCCATCATGATCATGGAAGTTATGAATGAAGAATTTAAAGGAGATCTTAAAACAGCGGTTGAGATTTTTACCAATCATTACCATAAAAAATTTTTATACCAATTGCTTTCAGGGCAATTGGATGTAGATCGCCTGGATTACCTTACCCGGGACAGCTTTTTCACCGGGGTTTCAGAAGGGGTGATTGGTTACGACCGAATTATTAAAATGCTCGCCGTTCATAACGGAGAATTAATGGTAGAAGAAAAAGCAATTTATTCCATTGAAAAATTTTTGGTATCCAGGCGCCTGATGTACTGGCAGGTATATTTGCATAAGGCAGTACTATGCGCCGAGAAAATGCTTGTTAAAATAATTGAACGTGCAAAAGAACTGATCCTTGACGGCCAGGATGCAGGGTCTTGCTCTGCGACGCTGGATTTTTTTTTGGAGAATGCCTACCCTTTTTCAATGAAGGAACATCTTTCAACATTCTGCCTGTTGGATGATTTTGATGTATTGAGCGCAATTAAGAACTGGATGTTTCATCCGGATAAAGTTCTCTCCCATTTATGCCGTTCCCTAATTGATCGCCGGCTGTTAAAAGTCAAATTGCAGGCAGAGCCATTTGATGCTGCCGTCCTGGAAGACCTGCGTCATAAAATTGTCATACAATTGGGTATTTCTTTCAAGGATGCGCACTATTTTGCCTTTGGAGGGGAAACCGCAAATACTACCTATGACCCGTCAGATGAACGCATTAATATTATTTTTAAGGATGGTTCTGTTAAAGATATTTCACAAGTGGATAACGCTTTAATTCATCAAACACTGTCCAGCCAGGTAAAAAAATTTTATATTTGCTATTATTCCCCTGACCGATAAGGGTAGGATCTGAGGATTTTATATCCTAGAGAAAAAAGGTAAAGCTTTAAACATTTACAGATTTTTGATTTCGAGGTGTAGGATTGGTTGAATAACATCATAGCAGGTAGCAGGAAACGATTAATTTTAATCATTCTATGCAATTCAGCGCGGCGCAAATAGCAGTCTTGATAAATGGTAAAGTAGAGGGAAATCCCGATACGCCTGTCGCTTCCTTTGGGAAGATCGAAGATGCGGTTCCAGGTCAGCTCGCTTTTTTAGCGAACCCAAAATATGAAGAACATTTATATTCAACCGGCGCTTCGATCATCATTATAAACGAAAATCAGGAATTAAAAGGACCCGTAAAAGCCTCGCTGATTCGCGTTCCCGATGCTTATACGGCTTTTGCTGCCTTACTGACAAAATACCAGGAAATAGTGGCCCAAAAGATGACCGGGTTTCAGGAACCGGCCTATATTTCTAAAACCGCCAAACTCGGGTCGAAGATTTTCATTGGAGCTTTTGCATATCTGGGAGAAAATGTTGTCATCGGTGACTATGCAAAAATATACCCTAACGCTTTTATAGGTGACAATGCCATCGTGAATGACTATTCTATTATCCATCCCGGCGTAAAAATTTACCATGACTGTGTGATCGGTAAACATGTTACCATTCACGCGGGTACGGTAATCGGCAGTGACGGATTTGGCTTTGCCCCCCAGGCTGATGGCAGCTTTAAGAAAGTACCCCAGATGGGAAATGTAATAGTGGAGGATAATGTTGAAATAGGAGCCAATGCTACTATTGACAGGGCCACCATTGGTTCTACCATCATAAGGGCAGGCGCAAAACTGGATAACCTCATCCAGGTGGCGCATAATGTGGAAGTAGGCAATAATACGGTAATTGCAGCACAAGCGGGGGTCAGCGGCAGCACAAAAATTGGCAACAATGTTATGATTGGCGGACAGGCGGGAATCGTGGGACACATTCAAATTGCCGACGGCAGTAAAATAAATGCGCAGAGCGGAGTAAGCAAATCTATCAAGACCCGCAATGCGGCGGTTACGGGTTCGCCAGCATTCGATTATACAAGCGCGTTACGAAGCCAGGCCCTTAGCAGGAACTTGCCTGAATTGGAAAAAAGGCTAAAGGAACTGGAAGTCCTGGTAAAGCAACTTCTCTCAGAAAAAGCCTTGCCCTGAAGCAGGTAAATAAAAATTTCCGCCCATTATTGCAATCCAGTAACTCTCCTGAGGGCGGCAGAATCAATTCCAAATAAATATCTTTGTCAAGTTCATTTTTCAATTAAAAGATACAGAACCCTCTGTTTTTTTTAGGGTAATGGCTTTTCGGCGAGTCGGGAAACTTTCCTTTGTCGAAGACAATTATCACAAATCCCGCAAGATCTGGCTTCTGCATCACCAAAATAAGAAGCGATCATTTGGCTGCGACAATCTTTCTCAGCTTTTAGATACAATAGAAAATTTTCAATCCTCTTTTCAAATTGTTCTTTTCTATTCTGATAATTTGTCTGGTTGATGCGCATGTCTTCAGCCCTTACACGATCCTGAATGCAATACAATTGCGGGGAATCTTTTTGAGCAATATATTCAATGATCCCAAAGGCATGCAAACTTCGAAGATCGTTCACAAGAGCAATCTCGTCCTTTCGCAATAGCCACGCTATCTT
>PLCH01000563.1 GCA_003135585.1 Chitinophagaceae bacterium | reverse complement strand
ATAAGACAGGCAACCAGTAACCCTGCAACGGATAAGGCATATATGCCTCCTGATAAAAGACGCTTGTCTTTTTTAACTGCACCGTTCCAAATTAAAAAAAGGGGGATAATGAAACAAATACCCAAATACATATAACGTATATAGGCAGCCAATGCTATAAAGAAACCCAGAACGATTCCAAATTTTCCTGATCGTTTTTCCCCCGTCATAAAAACCATCATCAAATAGCAACTCAGCAAACAAAAAAAACAACCTGGCAGATCAGTGGGAGTCGACTGCCTTATATAATCAGGCACTATTAAAGCATTCAATAGGACGATTAAATTTGCCACCATTAATGAGAATCCCAATATGGTCACCAAGCGCCGGATCAAAACAAGAAAGGCAATGTTTATAAAGATGGATATCAGCAGGCAACAAAGAAGAAGATTTTCTCCGGCAAATGGGTAAACAAGTGCTACCATCCAGCTGTATCCCGGNNCCGGTGGCCAGCCAACTAATGGTTCATATACTATTTTTGAAAGATTATCTATATGAACTTGTTCTATGGTCATGCCATGTCCGGCTGTCAAATTCCTCGCAGCAAGACCCTGGTAAAGCATATCCTCCTCGGCTCTGAAATAAATACTAATAATTGCTATTTTGAAAAAAATTGCAATCAGGAGAATGACAATGGATATTTTTTTTGTCATTATTTGTCCTTGGAGACTCTTTAGCATGGATCGCCTGGTAAAATTCTCTCAGCCTAAATTAGTGTTTTCGAAAGGCATTCACCCTGGTTCTCATATTATCGCGGATATTCACATAAAATAAATTAATATCCCCGATGTGGTAATTTTTCGAACGGTATAAAAAACTACCGGGAAAATGGGGTTTATGCAACCACAATACACCATCGTGAATTTGTGCGTCAGCAAATTGGGGCAATACCTTATTAAATTTCAACAATACCGCTCCACGGTTCATAGCGGACGAAGCATAGTCCTCATTGACCACCCATAATAATGGGTTGACTACATAAGAGTTGCCGGTTTCTTTTTTTACAAAATCGGGTTCATATCCTTCCTGAAAACTCCGCCACCCTACAAAGCATCCCGTTTGTGCGGAATCTCTGCACGGCTTTAAGTTATCAAAATAATTCTTGGGTATGACCATGCCGATAATGTAGGCTGCAACCAATTGTGATTTGAGGGGTTTGTTTTCGAAGAATTCTTTCAACAACCTCTCCGCATGGGTAGTACCCTGGCTATGGGATGCGATTATAATAGGCCGCCCCTGATTAAAATGATCAAGATAATACTGGAATGCTGTTTTGATATCTACATAGGCCGTATCAAATGCTCTTAAAGCATTGACTGTGTCCATTGAAAAATAGGCGCGGATATTTGCCTGCCGGTATCTCGGTGCAAATATGCGGCCTTCATTAAATGCGCTTGCCTGGTATAAAATGGTTGTATAATCCGTTTTTGCATTAACAACCGAATCGTTGATATCGGCATTCCACCCTGTATCTTTTTTTGATCCAAAAGTAGTAGGATGTAAAAAAAACACATCTACGGTTGAATCTTTCAGGAAGGAGGGCCTTAGGGGAAGGGGAACACTATCGGATGGATTCCATTTATCAGGATGTGCAGCCCAGTAATCCAGTTTTCCATAATCCGGAACATGCAAGCTGCGGTCAAATTTATAATCATCAAGGAACTTTACGTAGGCCGGAGAACAGGAAAGAAAAAATATCGATATTATCAGAGAAAGCAATAAGCAAATTCTATTTGACAAAATATTTAATTTTACTGGATAAATCTATGGTAGAATTTCTTACTAATATAAATGAATTTTGAACTATGGGAATTCCAGATGTTGACTTAAAGTATTATTTGGCCAAATCCATAAAAAAAGGCGGAATTTGTCCAGCCACTCGGGAAGGCCTAGGAGAAGCAGGTTTTGCAGCCGTCAAAAATCAAGGAATTCCCGATGATTTGATTACAGACCCATGCAAATATGCTCAGCAATTTTTGCTTTACCGGCGGAACAAAAAGGGAATACGAAAAAACCCGAATTAACAGGAAAGATGGGATATACTTCTTCAAAGCNNGATATATTTATTAAAATGGAAACCCAAGTGCAAAAATCATGGTTTTTCTTGTTGGAACCGGTACAAAAAATAATTTTAATAATTGTCAGCATCTTAATCATTGGCGGTGTATTAAAAGCTGGCTATTATACAGTACATTATGGAGGAACCGATCTTAGAGTTGGTGTGGTAGGTGCCAGGATGTTAGATTCGGGCAAAACAGTATATTTTTATAAATGGTCTCCCGGGGATGATAAACGCCTTTTGAATCCTAAGATAAATAGAGATGGAGCTATCAATGGTCTAACGGTGGCACCCGGTGGTTTGTATCTTATCTCCCTTTTCGCCTTCTTAAATTATCCAATGCTAAGGATAGTGTGGGGTGTTTTGCAATATTTGCTTAGTATTTATATATTCTGTTTTTTTCTCTTTCAATCAAAAACCGCTGCAAAAGATAAGTTTTACATCATTGTAATTGGGGGTTTGTTTTTTTTATGCTCCCATGTTTGGTTTATTCATATTGAACGCGGGCAGATCTATATTTTCTATGCTTTTTTATTTTGCCTGGTATACCAGTTCTATACCAGTACTAATAAATGGGCAAATTTTTGGGCCGGAGTTACCGTAGCGGTGGCCGTTTATTGCCATCCGGTCTTCATCGTATTGCTGATTCCCCTTTGTCTTGCTTTTAATCGTTGGACTATTTTAGGCCTGATAGCTTGTTTTATTCCATTGATTCTGCACGCCTATTCGCATATGGAATTATGGAAAGGCTATTTGGATGCAATGACTTATTATACAGGCTTTGGGCATGTTACTCCTTTGCCAATCGGGCAAACTATTTTCCATTATCCACATATTATAGAGGGAGCGGAAAATTTAGCTTTATTCAAAAATGATTTTATATGTGGAGGCATTACCCCTTTAGATATGCGAATAAATTTATTTTCTAAAATTACTTCCGGCTATTTCTACATATTTCTTTATATAATTGTCGTAACAATNNCAATACTGACAATTTCATTTAAAAAAAAATTACATCGGAAAAACCCGGTTGGGGTTATTCTTTTTGGTTTCCTGATTTATATGATTGCCGAATATATAATGCCCGCACCCAGGGGGGCATACCACCTGGTACAATGGATATTTCCGGTTTTAGTATTCTTGCATAAGCCCCAATTTTCGTCCCGGACTTTTGTATTGTTGGTAACCGGTCTCTGTTTCACGAATGCTTTTCCATTTTATCTTCCTTTTATATTTGATATAGGAGAATTGTTTCTTATATATTGCCTCATGACTTTTATATGGAATAACAAAAAAATGAATGAGACATGAGCGACCTGGTTCTTGGTCTTTCTGTTTTCTTGAATAAAATATAAATATTCATAGTCGGCCGCTCCAGAGCGAAGAATTGAAATTCTAAAACCATCAAGTTATGCGTACAAAAAAGTCTTACTTGAAGAAAATCGACCAAATTTTCTAACGGTTAGATAATCGTCGGTAGGCTCCACTTTTATCATTTTTGTCCTGAATTCTCCAAGTAATAACCAGCCAAGAGTAAATGTCAATAATATAACAAGCGGGATACATAGAAGTGGTGGGGATGTATTGGTTTTGTCAAATATAAATATCATATAAAATGTCAGTCCTAATACCAATGCAGGAATACATAGTATAGGGAAAAATGATTTAAATGAAAACTTTGATATCATAAAGGGCATATTAATAATTAATGCTAACGTTACAATATAGGAGTATTGCAATAATACCAAATTCCTTTATACCATTTTTAACATGCTCTTCCCCAATTTTGAATTTTTCATTGTTCCCCAATTTTAACGATTAAATTTTAATTTACATCGCTACAGTTATTGGGGAAGCTTTCAGATAGTTTTGAATCAATAATGGAACCGAAAATAAAGTATAAATTAGGTAACAATGATATTTTGGAAGGCGAGCTTTACTATTGTCTGATAGAAGTGCCGTTTTTTAATATATCACAGAATTTTGATTTTTGCAAAAGCACAGATACTATAGCTGGATTTGATGTATTATTAGGGGTTTCGTTTTTAAATAGCTTCACTTTTAAGTACAACTATCCTTCTCTTGGTGAATTTACATTAGAACCCATTCAGAATTTAATCCGGTAACTATATACTAAAAGGGCGAAAGGAAGGTGGTCATTTAGGTAATTGGTAACGTAAAATCCTAATAGCAGGCCCAGCACATGAATTAGTCTTTTGCCAGACTACTTTTACATAAATGGGGTAAGCGAGGTTTGCAGGGAATATAAATATTCCAGGGTTAACTACTTGTTTATTAGAAGAATCGCTAATATTTATAAAATGAAAATATACACTCCCACCGTAGAAACATGCTCTAACATCAAATCCTGTGATTACACCATCATTCATGAATTGATTTTCCTTTTTACAGGATAACTGTAAAAGGCATATGATTAGCAATGTCAATACACGTTTCAAGATTTATTTAAAAGGTTGACAACAAAATCACTATGCCCGTTGCGTAAAGGTTATAAATCCTGTCCATTAAAGTATATCGATGCCGTTCATCCTTTTTTTCTACCGTTTATACTATTAAGTGTCAGAAGGCTTTTCCCTGACAATCTCACGCAAACCTGATTGACACTGGGTTTCAGTTAACGCTTATTAGCAGTTTATCAAAATTACCTTTCTTAAATTAGTACTTTGTGTTGCATAGTACTAAAATACATCTTATATTTGTGTTGTAAAGCATGAATTATGAACATAGAAAATACACAGAGCCAGATGCGGAAAGGGATCCTGGAGTTTTGCATTTTCTCAATTATTCGCAGGGGTGAGGCATATCCCTCTGACATAGTTGAAGAAATGAGAGCTGCCAACCTGCACATTCTGGAAGGAACGCTGTACCCCCTATTGACAAGACTGAAAAATGCGGATATGCTNNGGTAGAAAGTAATTCGGGACCCCCCCGCAAATATTTTTCCTTAACGCCAAAAGGAGAACAATTTTACCAGGAACTGGAATCTACCTGGAATGAATTGGCCAACGGAGTCAATGCCCTTGCAAACAGAAAAAAT
Source organism: Chitinophagaceae bacterium (assembly GCA_003135585.1). GTDB lineage: Bacteria > Bacteroidota > Bacteroidia > Chitinophagales > Chitinophagaceae > Puia. The sequence continues at coordinate 650 of PLCH01000563.1, read as the reverse complement.
GAAATGGGAGGACCAACCAACTAAAACTTCAACCCTCAAATACAAAAAAAATGAAAAAGATCATCAACATAAATTTTCACGGCAGGGTGGTTCCGATCGAAGAGACTGCTTATGACATACTAAAGCAATACATTGAAAGTTTGCGAAAGTATTTTGCCAACGAGGAAGGCCGGGATGAGATCATCAATGATATTGAAAATCGCTTCGCGGAACTTTTTTCGGAACGCCTTAAAAAGGACACCACCTGCATTACTGACGGTGACGTTAATGAGATCATCGCAAGTATGGGACGCCCTGAGGATTTTGACGAAGAAGGCACAGAAAGAAATTCGACCGGAAGACAATCTCAATCCTCCAGTCAGCAATCCCAAACTCATACAGGTGCTACCAGCCGGGGCCGTTTATATAGAAATGCTGATGATAAAATCATCGGAGGAGTATGCAGCGGGCTGGCCAACTATTTCAATATCGATCCCGTTGTGTTGCGAATTGTTTTTGTAGTGCTGGTTGGGGCCCTATTCTGGGTGTATATTTTATTATGGATCGTAGTCCCTTCACAGTCCCAACAGTCAAACATTACCAAGCGTCTGTATCGCAGTTCTGAGGACAAGATCATTGCCGGGGTTTGCGGTGGATTATCCTCCTACTTC
>PLCH01000224.1 GCA_003135585.1 Chitinophagaceae bacterium | reverse complement strand
GGTAAGGGTAAGGGTAACCCCGAATACTGGGCTGCAGTGGTTGAACCCGGACGCATCTTGTTTGAAGCAGATGGCGTATCGGAGCAGGTTGCGAAGGAAGCCCTGATGCTGGCGGCGCATAAGCTGCCCATCAAAACGAAATTTGTTGTACGTCACAATGTTGACAATACAATTATNNGTGAAGGCACGTATTCAGGAAGATGAATTGCGCCTGAAGAAAATAGAATTTGCGCACGCCATCTCCCCCCTGGAAAACCCAATGAGCATCCGGTCTTTGAGACAGGACCTGGCCCGTTTGAAGACTGAGTTGCAACAGAGACATTTGAGTGTTCAATAAAAATTTAAGAAAATGGATGAAAGAAATTTGCGCAAAACACGGACAGGCATAGTTAAAAGCAACAAAATGGATAAAACCATTACGGTTGCCGTGGAAAGAAAAGTAAAACATCCGATCTACGGTAAGTTCGTGAAAAAGACCACCCGGTTCCATGCACATGACGAAAAGAATGAATGCACGGTGGGGGATATCGTCAGGATTATGGAAAGCCGCCCGCTCAGCAAGACTAAGCGTTGGAGACTTGTGGAGGTTGTGGAAAAGGCGAAGTAATTGCCAGTAAAAACTTAAAAAAATGATCCAGCAAGAAAGTAGATTAAACGTAGCAGATAACAGCGGTGCCAAGGAAGTGTTGTGCATCCGTGTATTGGGTAATAGCGGGCAGGACTATGCGAAAATTGGCGATAAAATCGTAGTGACGGTGAAAGATGCTCTTCCTTCTGGTGGGATTAAGAAGGGTACGGTGACCAAGGCAGTTATCGTTCGTACCAAAAATAAATTACGCGGTAAAGACGGTTCGTATATCCGTTTTGATGACAATGCGGTTGTATTGTTGAATCCCTCAGACGAACCCAGGGGCACCCGGATTTTCGGACCCGTAGCCAGGGAGTTACGGGATAAGGGGTACATGAAAATCATTTCGCTTGCCCCGGAAGTATTATAAAAATAAACTGATTAGCAATTAATTCTAAGATATGAGCAACAGATTCAAACCGAAGTTCAATATTAAAAAAGGGGATAACGTGGTGGTTATTACCGGTGACGACAAGGACCCCAAAAAGCCCCGAAAGGTGCTGGAGATTTATCCTGATAAAGCGAAGGTGCTGGTGGAAGGGGTCAATATCGTTACCAAGCATACCAAGCCTTCGGCCCAGAATACCAAAGGTGGTATCGTGAAGATAGAGGCGCCCGTGCATATATCGAATGTTTTATTGTGGGATTCCAAAGAAGGGGCTGCCTCAAAAGTCAAGCTCACCAGGGAAAATGGGAAATTGGTTCGTATTTCAAAAAAATCAGGGGAGGTTATTAAATAATGAGTACCGTAAAATATACTCCGAGACTGGCAGATAAATACAAGAAGGAAGTTGTGCCTGCCTTAATGAAAAAATTTGGCTACAGCAGCGTAATGCAAGCACCCCGGCTGGAGAAAATATGTCTTAACCGTGGTGTAAACGGAGCAGTGGCCGATAAGAAACTGGTAGAAATTGCTGTGGAAGAGCTGGGGATTATCACCGGACAAAGAGCAGTATCTACCTTGTCAAAGAAGGATATTTCAAACTTCAAATTGCGTAAGAATATTCCGATAGGTGCCAGGGTGACACTGAGAGGAGGTAAAATGTACGAATTCCTGGATCGCCTGGTTTCTACGGCATTGCCCCGTGTACGTGATTTCAAAGGTGTGAATGAAAAGTCATTTGATGGTCGTGGGAATTTTACAATGGGAGTTACCGAACAGATCATTTTTCCGGAAATTGATATTGATAAGGTTAATAAGATAACGGGAATGGACATTACTTTTGTAACGACCGCCCATACAAACGAGGAAGCATACGAATTGTTAAAGGAATTGGGTATGCCATTCAAAAATGCTAAAAAAGATTAAATAAAATTCAAACATGGCAAAAGAGTCAGTAAAAGCCAGACAGAGAAAAAGAGAAGTCTTATCCGCTAAATACGCACAAAAACGTGCCGCCCTGAAGGCAGCAGGCGACTACAAAGGATTGGATCTTCTTCCAAAGAATTCCTCTCCCGTGAGACTTAAGAACCGTTGTCAGTTGACAGGTCGTCCCAGGGGATATATGAGGTATTTTGGAATATTAAGGATAATGTTCCGTGAAATGGCTTTGCAGGGTAAAATTCCCGGAGTCCGCAAAGCAAGCTGGTAAACCCGGGTCGCACCCCTAGGTTGTTGAAGGGGAAAGTGTTGAAATTTATTGTTTTTTTATAAATAACTAAATATGGTTACTGATCCGATAGCAGATTTTCTTACTAGAATCCGCAACGCGCAGATGGCAAATCACCGTATCGTGGAGATACCGGCTTCCAAGCTAAAGAAGCGTATGACAGAGATCTTGTATGACAAAGGCTATATTCTCAAATATAAATTTGAAGATGATAGTAAGCAAGGTGTTATCAAGATTGCATTGAAGTATGATCCTCAGACCAAGGAGCCCGCAATCAAAGATCTTGAAAGAATCAGCCGGCCCGGATTACGCCAATACTCCAGCCCTGCTGAATTTAAGCGTGTTAAAAATGGTCTGGGTGTGGCTATCATTTCCACTTCCAAAGGTGTGATGACTGATAAGGAAGCCAAGGCCCAAAATGTTGGCGGGGAAGTATTGTGTTATGTATATTAATATAAAATCGAAAATCAAATGTCTCGTATAGGTAAAAAGCCGGTCATTGTTCCAAAAGGCGTCACCGTAACCGTCAATGAGGATAATATTATCACCGTAAAGGGTCCCAAAGGGGAACTGAAACAGACAGTGGACCGCGATATCACGGTGGCGATTAAAGACGGAGAAGTGGAATTTGCCCGTCCTACTGACCAGATTCGTCACCGGGCTTTGCACGGCCTGTACCGTTCCCTTACTGCCAATATGGTGAAGGGTGTTACGGAAGGCTATAAAAGACAATTGGAATTGATCGGCGTTGGTTTCAAAGCTTCCCATCAGGGGAACCTGCTGGACCTTGCCTTGGGATTTTCCCATAATATTATTTTTGAAATTCCAAAGGAATTAAAATTGGCCACCTCAACGGAAAAAGGGGAAAACCCGAAAATTATCCTGGAAGGTGCCGACAAGCAGCTGATCGGCCAGGTAGCTGCCAAAATCCGGGGTCTTCGCAAACCAGAACCCTATAAAGGTAAAGGGGTTCGTTATACAGGTGAGGTGGTTCGCAAGAAGGCCGGCAAGGCTGCTGGTAAATAGACGTTCGGCGTCTACATGTTAAGGAACAATGATCCTGTCAGTATCAGGATTACAAAACAAACAACAATGGATACGAAAGTTATCAGGAAACAAAAGATCAAATACCGCATTCGAAAAAAGATAAGCGGTTCCGGTCAAAAACCAAGGTTATCTGTTTTCAGAAGTAACAGTGATATTTATGCGCAGCTAATCGATGATTTGCATGGCAAAACCTTGGCGGCTGCTTCTTCGCGGGATAAGGATATCCTGGCCCAGAAAGTCAATAAAACCGAAAAGGGTAAATTGGTTGGGAGTGCTATCGCCAGGAAAGCTTTGGAACTGGGTATTAAAGACTGCACTTTTGACCGGGGAGGAAATTTATTTCATGGCAGGGTCAAGGCAGTTGCAGAAGGCGCCCGCGAAGCAGGGATGCAGTTTTAAAACCAAAAAAGTAATCGTAATTTCTAAAAAATACAATGGCACAAATAAACTTAAACAAGGTTAAAGCGGGCGACCTCGAACTAAAAGAAAAGGTAGTCGCTATCAACCGGGTGGTCAAAACTACCAAAGGAGGCCGTGCATTCAGTTTTTCTGCACTGGTGGTGGTCGGTAATGAAAATGGTGTGGTGGGTCATGGTTTAGGAAAGGCCAAGGAGGTCCAGGAAGCCATAACAAAGGGAATTGAAGACGCCAAGAAAAACCTGATCAGGGTTCCGGTGATGCATGGCACTATCCCCCATGACCAATTGGCTAAAGAAGGTGCAGCCAAAGTATTGATTAAACCTGCAGCTCATGGTACCGGTGTAATCGCGGGAGGAAGTATGCGGGCTGTGCTTGAAAGTGCGGGGGTTACCGATGTGCTGGCAAAATCCCTGGGTTCAGCCAACCCACACAATGTGGTCAAAGCAACCTTTAAAGCTTTAGCTATGTTAAGGGAACCGATCCAGGTCGCTAAGACAAGACACCTGTCTTTNNGTCTTTAAAGAAGGTATTTAACGGATAAACATTTCGAAATGAAAATAATTAAGATAACACAAATTAAAAGCGGAATTGACCGGCCGGAGCGCCAGAAACTTACTTTGAAAGCACTTGGATTGAAAAAACTAAATGCTTCCAGAGAGGTAGAAGCTACTCCCCAGGTGGCGGGAATGCTGCGTAAAGTGGACCACCTGGTGAAAGTGGAAAAAGCTTGAGCTTCCAAAAACCAAGGATTTGGGTTTTACTGCACATTATATAAAATAATATGAAATTACATACCATAAGGCCTGCGAAAGGCTCTACACNNGTCAGAGCCGGGCCGGCTACCAGCGTAAAATGGCACATGAAGGCGGACAAATGCCCATTCAAAGAAGGTTGCCAAAACGGGGATTCAATAATATTCACCGGGTATCCTACAAAGTATTCAACCTTGGACAGATTGACCAACTCGTTGAAAAATACGAAATCAAAGAATTTTCTCTTGAAAATTTGTATACAAATGGTTTGATAGCAAGGACGGATCTTGTTAAAATTTTAGCTAACGGTGAATTGAAAAGCAAACTAAGCTTTAAGGTAAATGCTGTAAGCG
>PLCH01000052.1 GCA_003135585.1 Chitinophagaceae bacterium | reverse complement strand
CTATTGCCAAGCCAAAGCCATATCCTTCTGGCTTACTTGAAAAAAAAGGCTCAAATATATATTTCAAATCCCTTTTGTTAATTCCGCGCCCGTTGTCTTCTATTTGTACGATGTATTTTTCGTCAATCGGATGTGTTACAAGTCTCAATTCCCCCTTTTCTGAAGACATTGAATCAATCGCGTTAGTAATAATATTTGTCAATGCAATTTTCATTTTAGGTTTATTCATTACTATTTTGCAGTCCTCAGGTNNTGACCATCTCCAGTACTTCATCAAGTAATGGGTGAATACAATGTTTTTCTGCCTGCCCTTCAATCCCCTCTTGATATTTAATAAGCTCATTTATCAAATTGTTGATTCTTATTGAGCCTTTCTTAATGATTTCCAAATACATGTCCTTATCATTCTTCTTGTTTGAGGTTTCAAGAAGTTCAGCCGCTAAATAGATAGTAGTCAATGGATCGCGGATATTTTTAGACTGGGCAGAAGCTGTTGTAAATTGACTATTTCCATATTTGGCAGTCTCAATACAGGAATCAAAATGCAAGGATGGCTTAGAATTAGGTGCTGATTTGCCATTGAAGGAAATCTTAAAGGGATTTACTCTTTTGGATTTTATTTTGCTTTGAGCCATAGCTGCAAAGGTGCGTGAATTTACCCGGCTAAATGTTACATTATTCAATGAATTAGTTATACTATTCACACATTAACACTTATGCCTACAGCAGCTTTTCACGAGGCCTTTACATCTTCTATCTCTATATACTCGAACTCCATTTTACTTTATTAATGGAGGATATTTTCCCTCATTGCGAGCAGGATCCCGGTAGGGAACTTGAAGCTGACATCAAGCTGTTTAAAGTTATTGAATGCTATCCCGAATTAATTGGGCAAGCAATTAGGTTGTTCAAATATGAAGAGAATTACAGTGCGGCATAAAATTGTCAATGGAGGCAAAAATATCAAAAGATGAATATCAGGATTCACTATTTTTCGTCTAAATTTTTCTTTTTGAGAACATAGCCAGCTATGGTTGGAGGCAGGAACAATTTGAAAATCTATGACAGCAGATTGCTAGATTAAACTGAAAATGAAACCTTTTGAAAATTAAGTAGCTCCTTTATTTTGCTGATTTTAGAGAGATTTGATTTCAAGTGTCTGCAATCAAAAAGGCCAGGATAGAAATCCCAGCCCGGTTAAAATCCAATATCCTATGAAAAACCAATAATTTTACTCCAATCTATGTGCCAATGTAAATGTAAATTTTACTTTATGAAGGAAGTTTTGCCTTTCCCAAATTGGGAAAATTTTTTTCCCCAATTTAGCGGAGCTATTTCTCCAGTTTTCTTTCGACAGTTAGGAGTATACTTTTCAAGGGGCTTACATTGTAACAGCATGATGGACCATTCTTGTTTAACCATGGTCCATTTTTTTGATACTTGCATCAAAGTCAGGTGAACAACTTTCTCCTCCACCCTGCTGTTGGGTATAATTGTCTATGGTATCGTATATTTTCTGATATTCCGGTCGATATTTTCAATGAGGTTGGTGGTATAAATAATTTTTCTGAATTCCATGGAGAACTCAAAAAAAATAGCCGGATTGTCCCAGTTGACGTTCCCTGATTCAGATAGGTAAACGCACTTGGATGACCATTGTTGTTCAAAAGATTTTAATCTGGCAAAGGCTGATTTCGCGTCTGGAGCGTCGTACACCTCTTTGAGCGCCCCGGCTACTGCCTTCTTATCCTTCCAGACAACAAATTTCAGTGAGTTCCGTAATTGATAAACGATACAGACCTGTGTTTTTGTTTGTGGAAAAACTGCTTTGATGGCGTCAGAAAAACTTTCAGGTTATCGGTACTGCTGATTAAAATATCCTCCACACCCCGGCTTTTCAGATCGGTCAGCACGCTCATCCAAAAAGAGGCGCTCTCATTCTGGCAGATCCACATGCTCAATAGATCTCTAAGGCCTTTGTTGTTCAGTCCAACGGCAATCTGAACGGCTTTATCAAAAACCTTTCCATCCAGGCGCACCTTAAACACAATGGCATCCATCCACACAAACATATAAACCCTTTTCAGGTGCCTGCTTTTCCATTGTTCAATATGTTCAATAATCCGGTCCGTAGTATTGGACATCATATCTTCAATGCTGAAACTGAATTCAATAGGTACTACAAGAAGAGACTACTGGAAGGATGAGACCCTGAATCGCCTCAATTGATCAGTGATTTGTTTTTATTTATTAATTCTTGCATGGAATATGTGTGTTTTAACAAGATTAGCCTAAATATTTGTTCAGGATGACAATAATATATCTTGCATTACGTATGTATGGTAATAAGAATCCTCGCCGCAGGACAGTTATCCAATCGGTTCGAGAAGGTTAAACAATCTCTTTCCTTCGTTTTACTTGAAATAGATGCAAAATCGTAAATCCAAACTGGAAAATATCGGATTTACGAAAATGTTTTTCATTAATGTCTGATGTCGCAGACCTTATTGATCCTGATTTTGGGTTATACAGTGTGCTCTGCTGGGGAAGTAATAAGCTTATTGTTTTAATATTAATTCCCGTTGGGAATATTTAATCTGGTCTTATGAGATAACTAATAAAAACATCTGCCTTAATTTCATTCACGTTCTTCGATTGGTGCAGTAGACATGACTCTACAACTTCAGAAGGAAATCCAGTCGTAATTCCAGTTCAGACAAGTATTCAGCCCAAAAAAATCTATTCTAAGTTCTTCAGGTTGACTATTTCCAAAATCAAAGGAGATCCTGAGTATTTGGGGGGAAACAATTGCAAGTATACTCACATTAAACCAATATTTTTCACGCCTACAAAAATTCAAAATGAAATCAATGAAAATTTTCCAAATGATAGCAATCCTAGTGGTTGTTTCAATGCTAAGTTGTAAAAAAAGTGATTCTCCCGCAGTCAATCCAAGAGTGGTTTCAACCAATCCGACCAACAACCTAACCGGAGTCGCGCGTAACCAGGGAATTGCATTTACTTTCAGTGAGGCTATGGACTCCTCAACCATCAACAATTCTACATTTACATTAATGCAGGGTTCAACGGCAATTCCCGGAACAGTGACTTATTCCGGAACAACAGCCACTTTTACACCAACGAATACCCTTGCTGCCGGTACTTCGTATACTGCGACCATAACTACTGGAGCAAAAGATTTGGCAGGTAAAAGTCTTGCTTCAAACACGGTTTGGAGTTTTACCACAGGTGGTAGTACAACCACACTTGCAGTGGTTAATCTTGGCGTTGCAGGCAATTACGTGATTGTTGCCAAAACAGCGATCAATAANNGGCCTGAGTCCCGCTGCAACTTCCTATATCACTGGATTTGCTTTGACCAACGCAACAGGATATGCGACCTCAGCGCAAGTAACAGGGAAAATATATGCAGCGGATATGGCGGCACCTACTCCTATTAATATGACTACCGCAGTAAATAATATGGTTACAGCCTATAACGATGCTGCAGGTCGTGCTTTACCCGATTACTCTGAATTGGGCACTGGAAATATTGGCGGTAAAACGCTCGTTGCAGGACTCTATAAATGGAGCAGCAATGTTACATTGCCTACCAATGTCGTTATATCAGGTGGCGCGAACGATGTTTGGATTTTTCAGATAGCCGGGAACCTAATTCAGAGTTCTGCTGTGAAAATTACCCTCAGCGGAGGGGCCCAAGCAAAGAATATTTTCTGGCAAGTAGCCGGTCAGGCGACTTTCGGAACAACCTCTCATTTTGAAGGTATTATATTATCAAAGACAGGCATTACCTTTCAAACAGGTGCCTCCATTAATGGCAGAGCGCTGGCTCAGTCAGCTGTCATTCTTGATGGAAATTCTGTCACAACACCATAATAAATAAAAGTAAATAATACATCAAAAGAGGCTGCCTTTTTGAAGCAGTCTCTTTTTTTTTATTGCAAATAAGTAATATTTCTGGATTATTGGACATTCATATATGGAGCTATTGCAGGTTGCAATAGTAATTAGTCTAGCCTTTGGGATTTTTAACAATTGGTAGTATGTCCTCACGGATGAACCGCAAATTCTCATGTTCATCGGCTTTTCTGATTAGTAATTTTTGACAATATGATAAATCTTGTCGAATTTCGATCAAAACTTGTGCATTTAAGTTACGTTTTTTTCTATCAAGATACTGCACCCTATTGTCTTTCATAATATAGCAGGGTTATAATTTCCGCTATATTTGGATAAACCATCAAGTGGGTAAAAGATTGGTTCTGAAGATTTAAACAATAGCAGAAAATGCCTGCCAAGGAACAACCAATTTATTTTAAAAAAAATAATCNNCTCCGCAAATAACAGTTCATTCTATTTGTCAGTCATCCGACAGCCAAAGAATTTGTTTATCTATTTTTTTTAACGTAAAAACCAAAACAGGGATAAAAGAAGCCCCACCTATTGAACAAGTAGAATCTATTGTAGCCAAAGCTGAGTTGTCATAAATAAGCAAATAAAAAATTACTTACCAGCTATATAATATTTATAGATAGTAAATTGTATACTTCTGATCTGGAGATAAACCCTTTGCTTTGGAAATTAGTAATAAAAGGATTTTCTTTTGGTAAATTTTTGTTCCAACCCTCTGTATCTCCACCCATCCTTTTTCGATACACAACGGTAATTTTCTCTGAAATGATTTCATCGGAATAGCCTAATGCATAGGGGTGGAAATTCTACAAAAGGTATTTAGATTTGTATAGGTGTTCAATATTTTTCTCACTTCATTTAATATGGGATTTTCAAATTTGATTAAGTTCAAGGGTAAAGGATTGTGAATTTTGATTCATCAAAGGTGGCACATTGGTTGGGATTTAATTTTTTGTACTCTATTTATTTGAGGCAAGGATTAAAGGATAAAGAATTTCCCGTAAGAACCACGCGCATAACCTTTATGAGAAAAATATTAATAGTTGATGACGACACAGACTTGCTAGAAGCAATGAAATATTTTCTTAAAACTAGGGGATATGATGTCGCCGTAACTATTTCTTGCGATGAGGCACTTTTAATCTTAGATTGTTTTAAACCAGATTTGATTTTTCTCGATACTGAAGTAGGGAGCCAAGACGGTCGTACTACTTGTTATAGAATAAGAGCACAGGCCGAATACCAACACATACCTATAATCTTAATATCTGCAAATCATGAGGCTCTGAAATCATATCAAGAATTCGGAGCAAATGCCTTCATAAAAAAGCCATTCCAATTGTCAACCTTACTAAATACTTTACAAAATCATTNNTAATTGGCCCGTGGGGTATTGAAATTTAACAAAATCTACTCACAATTCTTTTTAATATTTAATTCGAAATTAACATATCTGTAATTTTCAGAATGAAACCTCGAATTCAATTTGATAGGCTTTTGCAACCAGTAGGAAGCAAATACCGTTTTGGATTTACCAGAAAATTAAACCGGAGCGAGTAAAGAGTAAAGTAAATACTATTTTGAGAATAGTCGTAGGCTAATTTTAACAACAGTTGAGTTTTATGTTTTAGCATCAAATAAAATGGTCCAGGATTCAAACCAGTCCACTTTTGAAATCCATCATTCTATTGAAAAACAAACAAATTGACTTCAATTACCTGCCTTTTCAGCAATTTCGTCTATTGAGTGAGATTGTAGATCGTCATTCCCAAATTGCGTGGAATTCTTACCCCAATTTAGAGGTGCCTTTTCTTTGTTTTCTTTCTCTTCGAGCACATCAAAAATGTGTTTTATAAATGTCCTCATTTCCTCCAACTCTTCTACAGCATTAAATTCCAAACAAAAGATGAATCTCTTTATTTCATTAATAAGCATGCGTCTTAAATCAGTGGTAGAGAATTTTTCTAAATCTTTTTGCATGGTTTGGGAAATGATATTTATATAAGAACAAAAATCAGTCCTGTCCAGAAATTTTCGGAAATGAGGGTAAAGTGATGAAATTAGAAAAAAGAAAAACGAAATCCACGGGATAAAATAAATGCTTCAATTATACTATCGGACGAGAGATTATCGCCTACGTTAGGAAATAAGGACTTAAAATTCTGATGAAATAGGATTTGTAAACTCCCGATATTCGTTGAGATATTCAATTGGCTTCCATCCAAAAAGAATTAGTGGAAATATTTATTGGTATATCGCTCCTTTTGGAATTGAAAATACTCCCTCATTTAAGGTAAACCGGAAAATAAATTGGTGGGACGACCTTGGTGCTTGTGATGGGAGCACACTTGTCGATTTTGGCATAAGTTATTTTAACTATATTATCCCGGAACTGATTCAAAGAATTTCAAATAGGCTCTCCACGACATTGCACGTGCCACATATAAACTCCATTCCAACAGAAATAGTTGACGAAAATATTACTAATCTCAAAATCTTCACACTTCGGTCATCATTTCTGATTCACTTCCAACGCGAGAGCAGGATTATCTNNGCACAAAAATTTTGTAAAGAGGCCGCTTGCAAGGTTGGAAACAGAACATACAAAGCAATCTGTTTTAGAAATAACTCGGGAGGGTAGGAACTTAGAAATAAATATTTCAAGGGCAGCAGTTCCCCGACAGATATCACTTTAATAAATAACAATAATTCAAATGTTATTTCAGTTTTCGAAGGTTTTTTTGATTTTCTAAGCTACTTGACCCTTTTTATGAGCTAGGAAAA
>PLCH01000364.1 GCA_003135585.1 Chitinophagaceae bacterium | reverse complement strand
ATACTATTCAGGCCGACAAAATATCTGGCGCCTGCGCGGAAACCGGCTAAATTCAGTTGAGCGCCTCCTAAAACAGAAAAATCTCCACTTTTGAAAGCGTTCTTTCCATTTTCAAAAAGAGTATTATTCTGGTTAATCAGTATGCCATATTGCGGACCGAACTGTAAACTCAAAAGGGGAATGGGTCGATAGGTAATTAATACCGGAATGCTCAAATAATTAAGGGTCACGTCCTGTCCCACAATACCGCCCGCATAAATCTGATTAAAGTTCAGAACGGTCCTTGATTTGGATTGATTCCACAGCACCTCAGGCTGTATTCCCCATTTCTTGGTAAAATTCAATTCGGCAAACCCACCCAGGCTATATCCATACATGAAACCCTGGTCAAAAGACTGACCGTCAATTTTAACGATGTTGGTACCGCCTTTTATTCCAATATGAAATCCCTGGGCCTTTGCTCCCATAACGGTCATGGCTACCATAAGGATCGATAGGAAGGCCAGCCTGATTGTCCGGAACTTCGGAAGAGAGAATCTTTTATTTTTTTCGGGTGCTGGAAAATTTTCGATTGTAGGTTTCATATTGATTGCTTTGGTTATGAAATATATTTCCAAATATGTTTTCAAGTTACAAACCAGAATTTTAGGGTTCTGTTAAAATATAATAATAACTCGTTAAATAATTTATACCATTCCTGGCTTGGGNNGGAACCGGTTTTCGTATGCAGCTGTTTTGTGAAATATCTAGTAAACAGGGCAGGCAAGCAGAATATAAAATGTTAAATATTCGGCAGATTAAACAAGTTCAATGATCGTGATCTCAGGTAAAATCCCTACCCTGCCGGGATATCCTATAAAGCCATAACCACGGTTTACATATAATTTTTGGCTTCCTTCTTCATACAATCCGGCCCACTGTCTGTAGACATATTGTACAGGGCTCCACTTAAAGCCAGGTATTTCCAGTCCGAATTGCATTCCGTGGGTATGCCCTGCCAGGGTCAGGTCCACGTCCGGATATTTGGGCCTCACTTCCGCGTCCCAATGGCTAGGGTCATGACTCATTAATATTTTGAAAGGATATTTTTTCGCCCCGCGGTAGGCTTCGTTCAATTTGCCATGTTTTGGGAAACGGCGTTTTGCGCTCCAGTTCTCAACCCCCAGCAAAGCAATTTGCTCATTATTTCTTTCTATCACAACGTGTTCGTTCATCATCAAACGCCATCCCAAAAGACCATGAATTTTTTTAAGATGTTCAAGATTCGCAAGTTTGGCTTCCTTGGTTTCCCAGTAGGTATAATCGCCATAATCATGGTTGCCCAGCGTCGAAAATACGCCCATCGGGGCTTTCAGCCTGCTGAATACATCCATATAATCGGTCATTTCATCGGCCCGGTCGTTTACAAGGTCTCCCGTAAATAAAATCAGATCCGCATTTTCTTTCAAAATCCTGTCTACACCCTTTTGCACGGCCTGTTTGTTTGTAAAACTCCCGCAATGAATATCGGAGATGTGGACAATCTTTAGTCCTTTAAAAGAAGCAGGCAAATTTTCAAAACTCAGTTTTACGCGACGCAACTCATATTTATATTTATTGGTAAATCCGTATATAAGAGTTGAAAACAGGCCTCCGCCTATACCCAGGCCAATCCAGCTTAAAAAAATAGAACGGGAAATTCCCTCTTCTCCCAGGTTTTCTACGTCCGTATTCCGGAAAAATAATTTGCCGCTCGCCCATTGAATCACCCGTCGGATATCATCCATCAGGAAAAAAACCGAAGCCAGCAATTTTGCAAAAAATAATCCAAGTATGGTAGCCAACAGGTAAGTGCGATAAGTTTTGGAGAAAAGGGTAAAATTTGAAAAGGGTATCATCGCCAGGACTATCGAGNNCATCACAGCTGCCAGTGATATGGCCCAATACCCTCCATAAATAAACATCTTTAATTTAGAGGAAGCTCCCTGACTGAGGAATTTCACTACTTCAAAAACGTAAAGGTCAAGAAGTAGCATTATTACAATGATGACCCAGACATATCCGGAATTACGCATGGAAATGAATTTGGTTTTGCAAAGATGAAGAATTCATGGATGCTGATCTTTTAGAATCCAATAAACTCCTCTAATTGAATGTCTATTGCTGACAAAGTGTTCTGATCAGAAATAAGACCATGTTCATCAAACAATTTATCTACATTGGATATGGGCAATTTATTTGGATGCACAATTACTTTCATAAAGTGCAAAATACCGGTTAAATGCTCCATCCCCCTCAGGTTTCCGGCTCTTCCTGTCGAGACTCCTGTCAGCAGGGCTTTTTTTCCCCACCATACGTTTTTTGTGTCAGAGATATCAAACATACACTTCAAAACTCCCGGAATGCTTCCATTGTATTCCGGTGAAATGAAGATATATTTCTGGGAAGGTATCAGCAACTCCCTTTCAATTTTTTCAAAAACAGGATTGCGCTCCAAAACATTGAGTCCTACCAGAGACAACAAAGTGGACAAAATTCCCTTTTTATCCAACAATTGCAAATACTGTTGTGCAACCTTAATCGTATTGCTTTCCAACCTGTTGGTTCCTGAAATAATCGTGTACATATTTATAGCTAAGGAAAATCAATCGTGTCACAATTTATGCCTAAGCTGTATTTTTGCCAACTTTAGTCCAAAGCGTTAACCTGCAGGTTATCTGAAGAAGATTTCTTTGTATCCCCAAATGGGCAAAACTAAATTTTGCGGTTTTGCCGATTGGAGACAACTTTACCAGGATAGCTGCTGAAATCCGACTTGTTGATATTAAAATAAATGTGTTGAGCTACCTGTTCCCGTTCTTTAAGTTTTGCAGGCGCTGGATTGCAGGAATGGAAAGGTTAATTTTGCTCTATGGTCGCGATCAAAGGTCCCCATTGATTGCTTTAAAAGGCGAAGCAAATGAAGGAATTAGCTTTGACATGCATTGCGGATTTGTCGCAAGCATAGCTGGTGTTTTACAGGGCCTTATATTATACATAAAATAAAATCAGCCCACTGACGGTGGGGACAAAGGGTATGGGAAAAACAATTGGTATAGCAAATCAAAAAGGCGGGGTTGGNNGGCAAAACCACTACCGCCATTAACCTGGCTGCCAGCCTTGCTGTCCTGGAGTTTAAAACCTTGCTGGTGGATGCCGATCCGCAGGCCAACAGCACAACCGGTACAGGATTTGACTTGCATAATATTACCCAAAGCCTCTACGATTGCATGGTGAATGGTATATCTGCCAGGGATGTAATCCTTAAATCGGATATTCCGAACCTGGATGTCATACCCTCCCA